>NZ_JAZGJN010000146.1:0-3193 GCF_038085095.1 Photorhabdus sp. P32
TCATAGGGAATTAAAAGTTTCTTAAAAGCAAAGTATAGAGGATAAAGTGAAAGTAAAGAGAACATAATATATGAATAGTCAACCATTTTATTTTTCCTCAATAAGTAACGCAGTTTAAATAACCTAAAGAATAATAATGTAAAAATTCATTGTCAGTGATATCTACATTGAAGAAATATATTGAATCGAAATTAAAAACATGAATATGAAATACTGAAAGAACCAATGATAATATTTTTGCTAAAAAATGGGGATAAAAATTAGATGATATAAATAGTCTTTTTATGCAGAAATAAACAGGGAATAGAAGAATTAAAGACAATGAAACATAAGCCAAATTCATCAATAACTCCTAGCCTGACCATATATAGTATTTAAATCACCATTATCAAATAAAGCATAAAAGTGAATTATTATTTACGTCCTTAATATATCTGATAAAGAAATCATTAATTTAGGGTGAATTTATTCTATTTGAAAAATTACCACTTGTTTTTCCTATAATGTCTGCTGTGTGCGATCATAAATACAATAGTGCATAACCAAGATAGTGTAAAAGAAGTATAAATCATAAAATCATTATTTGATATTGATACACCCAAAAATGGAATTTGATTAGTATAGAAGACATGTATATGGAAAAGGTTGGATGCTATCATAAGTAATACAGATGAAAAATTAATGTAAACATCATAGGGAGTTAGAAGTTTTTTAAAAGCAATGTATAAAGGATAAAGTGCAAATAAAGAGAAAATAATGTATAAATAATCAACCATTTTATTTTTCCTTCAATATGATCTATATTGTCCATAAATGGTATTCACATTGCCAGTGATTTCTAGAGCTATCTCTTTATAATTCATTATTTCTATACCTTGTCGTTTTAAGCCAACAAGCAGATCTGCATTTATATACCGATATAACCGTTGACTATCTGGTTCAAGTTTGTAACCGAATAATCCATTAATAGACATACCAACATCAACCGATGTATATACCACATCAGCATCGCGTTTATCCATTCCAAAAGCTTTTTCTCCAACTCCTTCATAGACGAATTTAACTGGCCCAGTATAGCTTTCGCGATAAAGGATATAATAGCCACTTTCAACAATATTATTAAAGCCATGAGCCATCAATGATGCTCCAAGTGCTGCTCCAACACCGCTATCAACAGCCAAAAATCCACCGACGAGTTGTATACTGCCAGATACAAACCCAATCCATGAGATAATCAAATTGGCTGTCTCATCATTCCTGCCTCTGGCATTTTCATTGTTGACCTTTTTCTTTACAACGATGGCTTGCCTGACTCTCTTTTGGGAAAGCATTGCATCTTGTTCTTCTAACGACTGGATTTCTTCGTCTAATAAAGCTATTGCTTCAGAGATTGAGATTTCTCCGGTATTTATTTTTGATGTGTTTTCTTGGCAATAGGCCATGACTTCACTGATAAAATGATCTTTGGCCAAACTCCATTTCACATATTTGTTGGCAACACTGTTCATAAGCACCATCAGCTCATTTTGTTTACCCATTTGAATTTTTAGAAGTTTCCTTTCTTCATCGGTGCTGCTATCCAAGTACCCTCTGGACGAAGGATTTCTCTCGTAGAATTCATCTAAAGCATCCATAATGAGTAACCTGTTCTTTGGAATTTGGCTTAATATAGTGTTATGTACTAAAAATATACAATTGAAATTATAAGTCAAGGTTTATTTTTCTTGTAAGGGGATTTTTTTAGTGTGTGTTAAAACGTAGATTATTGGCGAAATCCGTTATAAATCTTCTTCAATACAAATACTAATTGTCCGTTTATTTTCTGGATGTGTTTTTGTCTTTCGGAAAAATAAGGTGTAATTATTTATCTATAAATTAATACTTTAATTTTCTGGTGAATTGAATGTTATTAACAGAAATATAATTAATTGATGCTTTGATAAAATTTTTATTATTATGTGAATGCAAATTAAAAACTCATCTAAATAAATAGCTTTTATTGAGTAGTTGTTGTAAATATAATATTTCCTCGTTTCTTCTTTTCTGGTATTTGATTCTTTAGGCGCTTATATTAATGCATTCGGTAAAGATTTTCTTGAGAAAATCTGGGAAGATGTTTTTTGTAACTGGGTTGCGGGTTTTCTAGAGATATTATAGCGTTGACAATGAGTGGCGATGACTAACTGATAAGACAGAGAAACAGATTGTGGCAAAGAAAGAAAAACGGCCTCACCATGATGCATTATTCAAACATTTTTTAACCCAGCCTGAAACGGCCAGGGAATTTTTATCCCTTTATCTGCCCGAAGAGGTCCAGTCGTTGTGTGATTTAGCCACATTAAAACTGGAGCCTGGCAGTTTTGTGGACCGGCATTTACGCCAACTGCACAGTGATGTGCTGTACTCGGTTGAAACGGTTCAGGGACAGGGTTATATCTATTGCCTGATTGAACATCAGTCCACCCCTGACCCATTGATGGCCTGGCGGTTGATGTATTACGCCATGTCAGCGATGGCGGCTCACCTGAAAAAAGGCCATACTGAACTCCCTTTGGTGGCGCCTTTGTTGTTTTATCATGGTGAGGTTCGTCCTTATCCTTACTCAAACCGGTGGCTGGATTGCTTTACGCTCCCTGAACAGGCTGCTCGCTTATACCGTCAGGCGTTTCCGTTGGTGGACGTCAGTGTGCTCAGCGATGAAGAAATCCTGACACATAAAGGCGTTGCGCTGATGGAGTTGGTGCAAAAACATATCCGCTGCCGGGATATGCTGGAATGGGTCCCCCACTTGGTGGAACTCTTGAATGCGGGGTATAATACAGTCGAGCAGCTCAATGTGGTGTTAAGCTATATTTTACTGAATGGACATACGCAGGATCTCTCCCAATTTGTCCATCAACTGATTGAACAATCTCCGGAGCATGAAACAATGTTGATGACTATTGCAGAACAGCTTGAACAAAAAGGGCTTGAGCGAGGTATCAAGCAAGGTATTGAGCAAGGCCGAACAGAAGGTCGAGAAGAAGGTCGAGAAGAAGGTAAGCTGGAAACGGCTCGTGCCTTATTACGGCATGGAGTGAGTTTGGACATTATTGTCACCAGTACCGGACTGAGCCGGGATAAAATTGAAATGTTAAAGCATTAAATTAATCTCCTTTTTCGCTGTAAAATGCCGATATTCAAGATCGGCATT
>NZ_JAZGJN010000147.1:0-3508 GCF_038085095.1 Photorhabdus sp. P32
CTTGGTTTAGTGGAAACGGTGAATTTGGCGAAAAATGCTCTTCCTAAGGACTCAACTGAATCATTTACGTCAGGCAATCACAATATTAAAACAAGTGGAAATTATTCCAATTTGTCACTAACAAAGGGAGATGGCCGATATGTTTTCATAGAAACAACCTCTCATGAAACAGATTCTTTTTGTGCAATAGGATATCGTGAATCTGACTCCTCAAATATAAATGTTGTTCACCTCCCCCGAAAGAGCGGCTATGTTGCAATAGCTAATGAGCATTATTCTAAATCAGAGTCTGACAGTCGATTTATTCAGTTAAATACGAATACAAAAACATCAGGTTATATATTAGCTAAAACCGCAAACTATTATGATGATCCTAATTCACGTCATTTGGGTCGTTCGGGATTTTTGAGACCTAATGGAATTGATAATTTAGGAGCATTAGCAATCCACATAGCTCATCCTAACGTTGATAGCCCGCAGCACTCTCGCGGACTTTCTTTCGGGTATGGGGGTTATTCAGAATCAGAAGCATTCAGCGTTTCTACTTACGCTTTCGATGAAAATGGTAATTTCAGGGGGAAACGTAAGATATTAACAGAGGATGATATTCTTGTTGGTATTCCGCTACCGTGGTCTAAGCCAACCGCACCAGCAGGTTATCTTATTTGTAGTGGCCAGCAGTTTGACAAATCTATATATCCTAAATTAGGGGAAGCATATCCCTCTGGCACACTCCCTGACCTACGCGGTGAATTTATTCGAGGTTGGGATAATGGGAGAAGTATCGATTCAAAAAGGGAAATATTATCTCATCAAAATTCAACAAAGTTACCTAATCTTTACACCCATGCTGGTTCTGCAAATATAGGAGTATTGGTATCTCCTCCTATTAATCGTTTTTCAACTAATTATCCATCAGAAATTATGGCTGGTGATTTTGAGGAAATGGAATTAGGGAGCGGCCAATATTTTTCGACCCAATTAAATCCTTATGGTGCAGTTTCATTATCTACATTTCGAGTACGCCCCCGTAATATCGCATTTAACTACATAGTGAGAGCAGCGTAATGACAACACAGAAACAAAAATATTCTCTAGAACCAGAAACCGCAATATTTGGAAATAACGGATTAGCAACTAAGGCTGGTTGGTTGATAATCTACCATGCAGCACCTTATTCCAGAGAATTTATTGGCGCCAGACCAGAATATCTAATGGAAGGAGTGGGACTTCCTGCCAATTCTTATCCAGACGCACCAGAACTTCTAGATTCTGATGACATGGCTGTTTGCCGCAGCGAAGATAAAAGTTGTTGGCAAATCGTACCTGATTATCGTGGAAAAATAGCTTATAACAAGCAAACACGAGCACAACATGAAATTACTGCGCTAGGTGAAATATCAGAATTTCTAACATTCACGCAACCTGCCACTGATTTTGATAAATGGGATGGTACACAATGGGTAACTGATAAAGCCGCTGTAAAAGACAGTCAAATTGAACAGGCTGAGAAGCAGCGAATAACACTGTTACGGCAAGCGAATGAAACAATCGCATTGCTACAACATGCAGTAGATACTGAGTTGGCTTCAGAAAAAGAAAAATTATTGTTGTTAGACTGGAAAAAGTATTTAGTATTACTGAGCCGAATTGACATTTCTTCAGCACCAGATATTAACTGGCCTGAAAGACTGGAGTAAAATAATAACGGCCTGTTTTTCAGGCCGTAGATTCAAGACTTATAAACTAAATGATAAGTCTTTATCGTTTCTGAAACCATTTTTATATAACATTAATTAATGTGCTTTTCTATAATTTTTTCAGAAAACGCTTTTAGTTATTGAAATTCAAACATTAGCGCTCAATATCTTCTGGTAGTCCACGAAAATTACTAACAATAACAAGAAAACTACAAGTAATTATTTCTCCACAATAAGAATTGATAATTTTATAGCCAAGAATATTACTTATAATATAGAATAGGAATAAATTAAAAGCCATTTAAATAGCCAACACAACAGGGTTGGCTATTTATAGATCGACATTGAACTTTAATTAAGTAAATAAGTTATTATCATTACCATAAAAATGATTCATTTTATTCTGGTGGCTCTGGCCATTTAATATTTTGTGCCGTAGTATCCATTCGATTTAACGCGACACGATATTTTTTCCACGCCGTCAACATTGTTATTTCGTTATCAGTAGCAATATCTAAATCAATGGCATCTTGTAATGGTGCCATTTTAATGGAGGCTCGATTCAGTAAATAATATTGTTTGCGATAATTTTCTTCATTTTTTTGATCGATGATAGCTTGCTGATATAATTCTTTAGCCTCTTTCTCACTGAAACCCATTGAAACTAATTGGTGAGGTTCAGCTGGCACATTAACATATTCATGACCATTTTTGTCTATTAATTTATTTAATATTATCATATATCCTCATTATGGTTTCTTTTGATAACGTGTGTCATATTCCAGAGAATAAGGTATTGTATTATCAGTGTATTCTTCACCTAATAATGGATCATTGATGACTAACGATTTCACCATCCACTTCATTTCACGCTTAAGATCTTCACTTGACCATCTATATATTTCTGACTCTCCTTCTTCACGTGAATAATGGATTGATTGAAAATTACTGGTCGTAAAATAAGTTAAACCACCACGTAAATAACAACCACTATAAACGTAACAATCTACAATATCACCAGATTTTACATCACCATAAAGGGGATATTTGCCGTCAACAGGTCTGGCGACACTTATCATGGCGTGACGGATTGCTTTTATTGTTTTACGGTAGGTTTGATTTATGCGTTTAATATTAAGATAGTGAGCATCACCTCCCCACGGAATATCTCCTCCTTCTATTTGTGCAAGTAATCCGGCAACATGTGTCACACCTTCACCGAATGGTTTTTTTTCTGCATCATATGGATAGGGTCTATGAAGTGTTAACCAAGAATTCGCTCCGACATTAGGTGGGAAGCTCCACCAAACCGGATAATAGCGTTCAGTACTCAGGCCAGTAAGATCAATCGTGGTGGTATAGCGTGGTTCACTCTGAATATCCGATGCAGTGGGTTTATTGAGCGAGTTATATTCTCGTGCCCAAGGTGACCATACTGCATCAGGACTATTCCAAGAATATAAAGAACGTGTATATATTCGACTACTGTTATAAACAAAATAGCGTTGAATGATCCCAGCAGCCTGTAAAACAACAAGTGAACCTGCAAATGGTTCAGGATAGTTATTGCCAGATCCCGCTTGTGCATTCAAACCCTGATAATAAAGCCCTGGCGTTTGATAATCATTTAAATCAGCTTTGTCGGGGATGGATATTGCCTGCCCATTAAAGATATCCTGAGAAGTAATATTGATATCCTCAGTCAGAATTTTGCCATTTACTTTCCGGCTATTCGGTACTGCTCCCTGAGCCAAACCCACCGTTTCCACTAAACCAAGGTTTTTAAAAACTCGCCAATCCGTGATAAT
>NZ_JAZGJN010000148.1:0-3703 GCF_038085095.1 Photorhabdus sp. P32
AATATCACGTCCCGCTTTTAAGGCGCTGCCCTGAACCTGAATATCGCCACTGTCCTGAGTCTGTTTGTCACCCGTTGCTGTGATATGAATATCCCGTCCCGCATTCAGGCTGCTGCCCTGAGATTCGGTAGCGTCACGACGGGTTTCAGATTTTGCCGACTGGCTGCCATAAGAAAGCTGAATGCCAATCGTGTCATTCGGTTTTTCCGCTTTTCCGCCTGCCTGATTGATGGCTTCGCCTGTATCTTATTACTGGCGGCCCCTCAATAATCCCGGTCGCAGTCTCCAGCAACATCATGTTGCTGTGATTTTCAGCTAAGATATTACTTAAATAATGTGGTAGATTAGAAAAAAGCACTATTGTTTCACTATTATTAAGTTATTTCACAACAGTGATAAAGTTCTATCCAATCCGTCATCATGGCTAATGAATAAGATTGTTTGTTAGTAAAGTTGAAACTGAATAATAATTTCTAGCTATTAGCTAATATAGGAAATAGAAATGAATAAGCAATATACAGAAATAAGTAAGTTTTTAAGTTATATTTTACGTCATCAACCTGAAACTATTGGTTTAATGTTGGATAGTGAAGGATGGGTTGACATTAATATCTTAATTACCTGTGCAGCTGAAACTGGTAAGAAACTCAACTATCAACTTATTCAAAAAATCGTTGATAATAGTGATAAAAAACGATTTACAATTTCGGATGATGGATTACGCATTAGAGCCGTACAGGGACATTCAACACGACAGGTAGATATTAGCTATGAAGAGAGGATTCCTCCAGAATTCCTTTATCACGGTACAGCAACACGCTTTATGGGTTCTATCCGTGAGAAAGGACTAATAGCTGGTTTACGACAATATGTACATTTATCTCCTGATGAAAAGACGGCCATTAACGTTGGCAAGCGTCATGGTAAACCAGTTGTACTTAAAATCAAAGCCCTGTCAATGTACGAACAAGGCTTTATATTTTATCAGGCTGATAATGGTGTTTGGCTGACTAAATCAGTATCTATTCAGTTTATTAGTGGTTAAACTCTATTCTTCCTCAGCCCGCTCTGCTTTATATCGGGCTGATTCTTCTTTTGCCAATTCAAGCCAAGCACTGAAATTTTCTAAATAATATCTTTCATTCCAGCTTATCTCTTTCGAAATATTACTATAATCATGTAAATAAATTTTAGGGTCACCATTTAGGTCATGTCCATCAAAACAAGCTAATATGATATACCCATCGTTATAGAACCCTGATTGATCATTTACCATTGCGAAAGGGATCAATGGCTTATCTTTGTATTTAATTAACATAGCTCCATAATAACTTAATGAAGTTGCCATATCGTTATATAAAAAGGTCCAAGGTTCCAAGTCGATAGCAATGCATCTTTCAGCCAATGAAACGTATTCTGCTGGTAACTTGAATCCTTTTGGTAATAAAGGATTATCAAATAAAAATATGTTTGACACTATTTTCTACCTCTGATTTTAGGCGATTGCTCCGCACCATAAGGATTTAGTTCACTGAATTTACCTGACTGATTATTAATCCTTGCCTGAATAGCTTCTCCCCATGTGTTGTATTGTTCCCATCCTCTGGCTTTTTGCATTTCTGGAGTTAAAGGCTCATTAAAACTACGCACATTCGCTTTAATCTCAATTCTAGCTTCTCTTGCAGCTGTAACGCGAGTGTTATCCATGCTGGTCATTTTTCCATCAGGCATCTTAACAACATCAATAGGATTGCCTTTCCAGCCATCTTTCTTCATGCTGTTTACCAAGTCATTATAGGTATATTTTTCACCGGTTATACGGTCGGTTTTATTGTATGAAACGCTATTCTGAGATAAGCGAACTTCATTGGCATTAAACGTGGATACATTTCCTGTTGTTCCTTTTGTTATATTTTTTCCTAATTGAGCATCACCAACCCTGAAAACACTTTCAGTATCGGTTATTGGATTCGGTGGTTGTTTACCTTTTCCGACATCCCCGCTGCCTTTCACTCCAGCCTTACTAATCCCTCCGGTCACTCCGGCAGACGCCGCAATCCCCGTCTGCCCCATAATCTTCACGATTTCTTGGGTGGTTTCTTCTGAGCCGCCAGTGACTTGGGCACGATGGAGCACCAAATTCCGTGATGCGTCAATATTTGACATCGCACCCCGTAAATCAGCCCATTCCCGCACTTCTGCCGGTGTGAGGGAATCCAGTCCCTGCATTCTGGCTTTTTCCTGAATTTCGCTCATCCGGGCACTGTAATCACCCTGTAATGCCCGCAACTCTTTGGCAACCGCGACACATTGCTCTGCACCGGTACAGCTTGTTATTCGTGCCTGAACCTTATCGTATTCTTGGCGATACTTGTCCCTGACAGTCGTACGGCAACTACTATCTCCCTGACAGTTGACCAGTTCCTCACTCCTTGAGCGATTCTGGTCAACGCTTAAGTGGTTATTGTCAGTCGCATTCTTCGCCGTCTGCGCTCCATCAACGCCGCCCGCTGTCGAATCCGTCACCAGCCCTGCCGCTATCCCTCCTGCCAGCGTAGATAAATGACTGATTTTTTCCTTCTCATCCGCTGTCAATTCGCTCAATTTCTTATCCGGGTAAAGCGCTCCAGCGATAACTGAGGCCGCCAGCTCGCCACCCGCAGCCCCCACCGACCCTGCAATAGCTGAACCCCCTTTCAGCTCGGCTATCACCCCGCCCAGAATCGCATGCGCCACCACGTTTGTCGCTTTTTCCTCCGGAGTTAATTGCTCATATGCCTTATCTCCGTAGGTCACCTTTTTCACCGCATTCGACAGATAAGGGGCCGCTCCGCTGGCTATCGCGGCCTTAATATCACCACCCGCTAAACCTTGAAGAGCCGCAACTACCGCGGTTACCGCCTGACGACGGTTGCCACCAATATCCGCTCCCTGCCCTTTAATGGCGCCGTCATAGGCTATCTTATACGCCCTGTCCGCAATGGTTTCCGCTGTGACAATACCGTTTTCCTGCTTTAACTGCGCCTCCGCTTGCTGTTTCAGCGCCTGCTGCCTTTCCGGGTCTTTCAATGCTTCCGTGGCTTTTTTCATTGCAGTGATGGATTCCTGAGTATTATAGATATCCATCACTTGTATACCAATATTTGCAATAGCCTGCGCCTGGGCCAGACGCCGCTGCTCTTTTTCCTTGTCAAAAATCGGAGTCAAACCATTAGCCGCGTTTTCTGTATCACGGCTGAGGCCCGCTATATCCTGTTTCTGTTTATCCGTATCACGCACCGTAATCGTACCGTCACTCACCGCAGCATGAGTGGTAGACGATTTACTGTCACTGTGGTTGGCGCCGGACAGCATATTCGATGACAGATTAGAAACCAGCTGGCTGCCAACCGCACCGCCTGTACTCATGCCAACACTTTGATGTTCGGTCTTGTATTCCGCCTTGTTCCGGATATCACTAAAGCCCAACGTCCCCGTCTCCAGACGGTTCCGGTCTTTGTCTGCCGTACTGCCAATGACTGCGCCATCAAGCTGGGTATGCTCACCTACACTGATATCAAACCCGCCTTTGCCCGCAAAAATACCCGTCTGTTCTTTCACCGATTCGAACTTGCTGTGCATCTTGTCACGGCTGGCATTTACACTCGCCGAACCACTCATAGAGCCATAGGTGAAGCCGGTGCCAGCACTGACATTCTCCTGT
>NZ_JAZGJN010000149.1:0-3820 GCF_038085095.1 Photorhabdus sp. P32
GTTCTTTAAAGATTGCCAGTCTGACCAGCCGGAATTGGGCGCGGTTTGCCAGATGTGCCAGAGCGCGTTATCGGCGCCGCGGGCAAAGACTTCAAGGCGACCATCGGCGTTAGCATATACGGCAGGGTTACTGGTAATTGTGTTCCCTAAAGATTGCCAGTTTGACCAGTCGGAATTGGGCGCGGTTTGCCAGATATGCCAGAGCGCGTTATCAGCACCGCGCACGAATACTTCCAATCGGCCGTCCAAATTACGAGAAACAGCGGGTTTGTTAGTCACTGAGGCAATGCTGGACATCGAGATAGATGAGTTTTCGGTTTTTAGCTGTATTAGCTCATTTGTAACAGGAAACTCGGCATTATCTGGATTTGGTATATTAATAGATTTTTCTTGCATATATATCCTCGTTAGAAATAATTTTTCAGATTCACTAAATATTTATTTAATAAACAAGATGTTTAATTTGTTGAGTTAATATTCTCACTTTTATTTTTAGAGAAATAATGAATATTCTATTTGATACTGGTTTATGAGCCGTAAAGTGTCAAATAAGTGTGATGCTACATTATAAAGTCTCATGTGTTTATATATATTTTTACATACAACCATTCAAAAATAATAAATTATAAATAAATTGTTTCTCTGTTTTAAGGTTTCATTTTACTTATATTTGAAAAATATATTTTTATCATAAATAACGGGAGTTAGATAGAGTGAATATCTGGCTTGTATGTCGAATATTGGGTTAATTCCATCAAATCAGGTACTACTGGCCTGATGCAGCACTGTGAATGTTTTCTTTAATGCATCAGGCCAGAAAATTATGTGTGTCTTGTGCGAAGCTGATCCTGCTAGATTATTTAACTGATCAAGCATCAATGAAGATGCCGCCGAGGGGTGCCCAAGCGGACCACGATAATAATGTAGTTTGCTGAATATGCCAGAGAGCGCTATCGGAACTGCGTGCAAAAACTTCAAGCCGGCCGTCAGAATTCTTCGCTACCGTAGGAGCGCTGGTAATCACACCAGACAATGAGGTCCATTCAGACCATGAACCAGATGCTTCCGTCTGCCAGATATGCCAGAGAGCGTTATCGGGGCCGCGCGCAAAGACCTCAAGCCGACCGTCGGCATTGATATGGACCGCTGGGTCGCTGGTGATGACGCCAGATAGTGAGCGCCAGTTTGTCCAACCTTCATTAGGCGCGACTTGCCAGATGTGCCAGAGAGCGTTATCGGAGCCGCGTGCAAAAACTTCAAGCCGACCATCAGAGTTGCTGATCACCACCGGATTGCTAGTTATCACACCACTCAGTGACTGCCAATTTGTCCAAGGATAAATCTGAGAAGTCGTTTGCTTGATGTACCAGAGAGAGTAATCGTTGCTGCGCGCAAAGACCTCAAGCAGACCACTGGCGTTGATATATACCGCTGGATCACTGGTGAGCACGCCATTTAGTGATTGCCAACTAGACCACAGACCGGCATGGGGAGCGGTTTGCCAGATGTGCCAGAGAGCGTTATCGGAACTGCGAGCAAAGACCTCAAGCCGACCATCTGAGTTGACATATACCACAGGGTTACTAGTGATGATACCGCCTAAAGATTGCCAGCCTGACCAACTGGCGCCGGGGGCGGTCTGCCAGTTATGCCATAACGCATTATCGGAGCCACGGACAAATACTTCCAATCTGCCGTCTGAATTAATGTAAACGGCGGGTTTACTGGTTGCTCCTTCATTCATCGAGCGCCAACCAGACCAGGAAGATTCGGTGTTTGGTACTGTTTGCCAATTGTGCCACACAGCATTGTCGGTACTCACACCGAAAATCTCAAGCCGACCATCGGCATTGTTTGCTGCTGAGATAACGCCGGGTAGTGCGGTCCAAGAAATTTCGTTGGATATTTCTACTTTGTTTGCAACAGACGACTCGGCATTATCTGGATCTGGTGTATTAATAGATTCTTTTTTCATATAGATATCCTTTTTAAGTAAATAGTCATTTAATAAGAAATATATTTAATTTAACATTAGTATTCTCGATCGCATCTTGTATATTCTTATTTATAGAATGAGTAAGTAATATTTTGTTTGACGTTAAATTATAATTCTCAATTTATCATGAAAATGTGATTTTATATTGTGGGGTTATATATGTTAATATGTATTTTTAAATGCAAGTGTATAAAAAACATTAATTATATATAAACTGTTTTTTTATTTTCTTATTTTAAGGTTTTATTTGTTTTCTATTTTAAGTCTGCTTTTTTCACCGTTATTTTATTTTTTTTCAAAATATCTGATGATAGTTATGAAAATACATAATTCGTCATCTGGTTGTTGGATTAACTCCAGCAAATAAGGTAATACTGGCCCGATACAGCACAGTGAATGTTTTCTCTAATGCATCGGGCCAGAAAATTACGTGTATGCGTATATTGTGCGAATCTAGCTCCTGCCAGATTATTTGATCACGGAAGCGTCGATTAAGGTGCCGCCAAGGGAAGTCCAGTTAGACCATTTATCGGGGGCGATTTGCCAGATGTGCCAAAGTGCGTTGTCACCGCGTACAAAGACTTCAAGTTGACCATTAGAGTTTTCCACGGCTTCTGGGCCGCTGGAAAGTACGCCTCCCAATGAAACCCAGTTGGACCATGAACCGGAATGGGTATCATTTTGCCAGATGTGCCAGAGTGCGTTATCGATGGCGCGTACAAAGACGACAAGCTGATTGTTGAAGTATTTTATTGCCGCTGGTGTGCTGGTGATAGTACCACCCAATGAGGCCCAGTTAGACCACTGGCTAGAATAGGGAGCGGTTTGCCAGATATGCCAGAGTGCATTATCGATGGCGCGTACAAATATTTCTAGTCGGCCGTCAATGGTGCGGATGACCACTGGATCACTCGTGATGGTGCCGCCTAATGACTGCCAGCTTGACCAAGAACCGGTATGGGGAGCGGTTTGCCAGATGTGCCAGAGTGCATTATCGGCACCGCGGGCAAAAACCTCCAGCCGACCGTCAGAGTTGATATGGACTGCCGGGTTACTGGTGATCACTTGGCCCAGAGAATACCAGCTTGACCACGGATTGGAGTGGGGGGCGGTTTGCCAGATGTGCCAAAGTGTGTTGTCGGCGCCGCGGGCAAAGACTTCAAGCCGACCATCGGAATTGACGGATACCACAGGGTTACTGGTGAGCACGCCACCTAAAGATTGCCAGCCTGACCAACCGGCATCGGGGACGGTTTGCCAGTTATGCCACAGGGCATTATCGGCGCCACGTGCGAATACTTCCAATCGGCCGTCTGTATTGATGTGAACGGCAGGTTTGCTGGTCGCCTTTAAGCCGAGTGAGGTCCAGCCGGTCCAAGAAGAGCCTGTATGTGTCGTTTGTCCATTGCGCCATACTGCGTTATCAGTACTTACACCAAAAACTTCTAGTCGACCGTTATAGGTATTCGTCACTGAGACAATGCCGGACACCGCGATAGGTGAATTTTCGGCTTCTAATTCGTCTGTGATAGATAATTCGGTATTATCTGGATTTGATGTATTAATTGGCTCTTTTTCCATATACATATCCTCGTTAAAAATAATTTTTAGGTTCACCAAATAGTTATTCGATAAGAAAAAATTAATATTTTTTATATCCTGATTGTTTTATTGAACAATGAGTTATTAATGTTTTATTTGCAGTTAATTTATGATTGTTAAATCATTGTGAAAAGTTATTCTATATTATAAATCTCTACATGCTAGTATATATTTTCACATACATTAATTTAAAAACAATTAATTACATGTAAACTATTTCAT
>NZ_JAZGJN010000150.1:0-3965 GCF_038085095.1 Photorhabdus sp. P32
ATATTACAATATACTAATTATGCTTGAATTCACAATAAAATCAACTCACCAGAAATATAATACAATATTAATAAGAAAAATACATTTTAACCATATGATTTAATAATAATTTAAACAATAGATAAGTCATTAAATAACTGTTATAAAAGATGTAGAAAAATGACAATATTCTATTATAATTTTGATCAGTAACAAAATAGAAACACAACATGTCTTTCATGAAAATTTATTAACGATATAAACTAAATATAGTTGCCAATATTAACTATATTTACCTTAAACCAAATCAAAAATAGTAAAATATTCTGAGAGCATCTTGAAACTCACTTATTTTGAACTATATTTATATTAATCTATATTTAATTATGAAATAACATTAACTCAGACAAGGGTAAAATTAATGAGCGAAAAATTTATCTGGATCTCTGATGAAGATCAATCATACGGTCATCAACATGGCAGTCAAACTATTACTCCATCAAGCTCTTTCGATAAAAATATTGGTTTCACCTTCAAAATGGATGCTGGAGAAAATACGTTAATATTGTTAGATACTGATAACAAAAATAGCATTAAAGTAAACGATATTCATTGGCCCAGGTCACCAATTGAGTTTAAAGAGGGATATGAGGCAATACATAAGGCAGAAAATACAGATATAACCTTAGGCAAAACAATAAACATATCCTCAGGAAATCTTATAATATTAGGAAGTGAAGGAAAACCTGTTAATTTTTATCTTAATTCTGAAATATTCAATACGTATAGAATAAAATTACAAAACTCAAGTAGTTTTTCAATAAAAAACTCAAGCATTGTAAGAATTAGTGGCCCGATAAATACAACAATACCAACATTAGAAGAGTCAACAGTGGCTATGTCAGGAAAAAGCCGGCTTACTATAGAGACTGTAGAAAAGATAGAAAGTATTATTTCACTCAGTTGTCATTTTTCTATCACCGAATCCTCTCAAACTAGTCTTACAAGTCACCATGTTGACATCATCGATGGTAGCAATATCATCTTACAAAATAATGCACAGATGTTAATAAGCTCTCAAGTATTGAACATAAGAACTGATTTAGATGAAAAAGGTTGCCCTTTATTCGACACAAACTTCACCCTAAAAGCCGGAGCGACTTTATTAAATCTCAATTCTCTGGATGGTATCCACTTTCCATTAGATATTCACAGAGAAGATTACCCTAAAGGTGTATTCAACTTCATGGCCGAAGGAGAAGAAAATACAGGAAAAGTTGTCATTGATGTTGCACCAAAAGATGCTAATGCCTATGGCCTTAATATCATGCTCCGTAAAAATTTTATAGCTATTAACGGAAAGGTAGTAGAAACAGGAGACCAGATGAAATATTTTGATTTTAGTTATGGAAAAGATACCCGTAATGGTAATCAGGTCGGAACAATAACTATTTCTCTTAGAAATCCTCACCTAAAATTATCTTAGCAAATAGATTCAAGGCACAGCGTTAAATACAATGCCGTGCCTCTCGATATTAACAATTCATCCCTGCACCATACACCTATAAGGCTAAAGTGAACCAAACCTATTAGAAGCCCCTCACACTTACCCATTTTCCCCCTTGCCCCCATTCGGCAACGCTTTCTATACTCCCAATTATTGCGGTTTCTGTTACATAGTACCTGTTATCACTTAGGATCTAGTTTCTATGCCCTCTATCTTTATCATTTTCAGACAATGGTTTTTATATGCCATTAATACACTATTAAATATTTTTGGCTAGTTTTTTACTTTCGATTGCTATTATAACGGCAAAAATTATAACTCATTTATTTATCAATAAAGGAGAAAAATAATCTCATGAGTAATAATACAAACTTCAATTTCTATACATGCACACCTCTTATTTATTGCTCGTATAAACCTGCATACACTTGTCTCGACCAGATAAGTAGAATTAATTAAATTTCAGTTAATTATAAAATATCCTTATTTAAATTACGTAGTTGGCATATCTATTGCTAAACTTAAATATAAGCGCCTATACCCAATGGATTCCAAGATGCATCGCGACGGCAAGGGAGCGAATCCCCGGGAGCATAGATAACCAGGTGACCGAGGTGAGAGAGCGCAGCCAACAAAGAGGCAACTTGAAAGATAACGGGTATATATTCCCTATGGATTTCAAGATGCATCGCGACGGCAAGGGAGCGAATCCCCGGGAGCATAGATAACTATGTGACCGGGGTGAGTGAGCGCAGCCAACAAAGAGGCAACTTGAAAGATGACGGGTATATCCATATATCATATATAGGGAATTAATATGAAAAATAAACTCATTAGCACACAACAAGCTATAGCGCATTTTTATGATGGGATGACTATCATGGTAGGCGGTTTTATGGGCGTAGGCACACCTCCCCGCTTAATCACCACATTGCTGAACTCCGGCGTCAAAGATTTGACAATCATTGCTAACGATACCGCAGATGTTGACGTTGGCATTGGCCCCCTTGTGGTTAATAACCGGGTGAAAAAAGTCATCACCTCACATATTGGCACTAATCCGGAAACCGGACGCAAAATGCTTGCTGGAGAAATAGCAGTAGAACTGGTTCCTTTAGGTACGTTGATCGAACGAATTCGCTGCGGCGGAGCTGGTCTAGGCGGATTTCTAACCCCCACCGGAGTGGGTACTATTGTAGAAAACGGGAAACAAAAAATAGCCGTCAATGGAACAGACTATTTGTTAGAACTCCCCTTACGTGCTGATCTGGCGCTAATTCAGGCTCATCTTGCCGATCATTATGGCAACCTCACCTACCAACTCACTGCCCGGAATTTTAACCCAGTCATCGCTCTGGCGGCGGATATTACACTTGCCGAGCCGGATGAACTGGTTGAAGTAGGTGAAATCACACCGGATTGCGTTATGACACCTGGCGCATTGATCGACTACATCATTTATCCAGAAGGAAACTCATAATGAACGCCAAACAACTTATTGCCTACCGTGTTGCACGTGAATTACAAGATGGCGATGTTGTTAATCTCGGCATCGGCATTCCCACGCAAGTCCCTAATTATCTGCCGGATAACATTCATATTACTCTCCAGTCAGAAAACGGCATTCTAGGTCTTGGTCCCATTACAGAAGTACATCCCAATCTGGTCAATGCTGGCGGAAAACCCTGCGGTATCCTGCCCGGCGCCGCCATATTTGACAGTGCTCTCTCTTTTGCCCTGATCCGAGGTGGTCACATAGATACCTGTGTTCTGGGTGGTTTACAAGTTGACCAGCACGCCAACCTGGCCAGTTGGATGATACCGGGGAAAATGGTCCTTGGTATGGGAGGAGCAATGGATCTTGTCACTGGCGCCCGCAAGGTCATCATTGCAATGGAACACTGCGCCAAAGACGGTTCAGCAAAAATCCTCAAGCAATGTACTCTGCCACTTACCGCCATCAATAAAGTCAGCATGATTGTTACTGAATTAGGTGTCTTCTGCTTTGAACAGGGCCAGTTAATCCTGAAAGAACATGCGCCAAATGTCACATTAGAGACTCTACGGGAAAAAACCACAGCAGAATTTAGTATCGCACATGATTTCAAAATCATGCCTGTACCGAAGAATAATGTATGATTAGCGATATCCTGACTGGTTTTATCGGCGCTATTTTATCACCTCACCAATTGCTGCTACGCATGAATGTTCACTAGCCGGATTATAAATAGCAAAGAGTCGAATAATAGTAAATAAACCAAGTTCTTATTCACATCTGCCAGTTTGATATAGGCTTTTTCATGCAACTACGTAGTTTATAATAGTTTATATCGTTTCTTGCTAACCATATAACTACATACAAATTAATTTTTTATTTTATTAATGCATTTCACCTTATGCTCAAGGAATAGACTCATCTAAGCACTCGATATTATTGGATATATTTCTGGTGACAAAATTTTTAATTATTTATTACTAG
>NZ_JAZGJN010000151.1:0-4119 GCF_038085095.1 Photorhabdus sp. P32
CTATTGGCAAATAGAGCATCCAACCGGCATAAACCCTATCTGGAAAAATTTGTTTTTGTTTTAGTGAGTAGCCTCTTGTATCTACTAAAACAAATGGAGACTTACAATTAGATATTAAATTTTTAATGAATATTATAAACTTCTCAAAGTTAACATCTTCTTTTTTAAGACTAATGTTAATTGATATGTTGGTTTTCCCTAATCGGATAGGGTTATTATGAATTCCATCTTCGCTTGTATATAAAATACTATTATTATCTTCATCATTTCCATCTGATAAAGATTTAACAATAAGTTTAAATTTTTCATCAAAAGTTGCTTCAAAATGCTTTAATGCGTACTCAGTAGGCCCATTTTCATCAAATGCTCGGTACAACAATCTCTCTTCCAAAGAATTCTCAGGTAAATGCCAACCACTTTGCTTATTTGATAATTTATTTACTTGTTGCACCACCGGATATAAATCACTCAATGCTACCTTGGGTGTTATGCTCTTGTTTAGATCGTGAAATAGTTCTATTCTTGGGTATATTGTTGTCATATCTTTACCTTTTTACGCAAAATATAATTAAACAACTATCAAATCACAGTATTAAACACTTTAATGTTATTAAATTTGGTAAATGCTCTAGAGAAATATGCATAAGATACAGGTTGCAAAAAATGCCAATATGATTTTGGCACATTGTTTAAGGTTATACATACTAAATTTTGTTTTTTAGCTTGATAAATCATACTGTCATGCCCAGACATATCTCCTTTTAATTTTACATTTTTATAGAAATTTTTAGGCTCCCCATTCTTAAAGAACTGGTCATACTTAGCCTTAGCCTCAAGAAATAAGCATTGTGCAGGCTTCCAACCATCGAAATTTGTATCCATACATAACCAAGTCTCAATTATGTTTAATTCAGGGTTGTATATCGTCCCGGCAATTTTTGTTTGATAAGCAATGGTTATTTCTGAATACGATGTGGTCTTTTCCCAAACCATTGTAACGTTGCCAATTGCCGGACATTTCTCACATTCGGTACGGGACGAAGCAATTGTTTGTGTATTCGCTGTTGCCTTGTCTTGTTCACCTTCTTTATTTTTGGTGCTTTCCATCACACCAACGGCGGCTAATCCTGTTGCACAAGCAGCCAGTGTCCATTCAGCAGCAGCTAAAAGAGCAGGAGCCGCTGGCGCAAGAAGTGGTAATGGCATATCAATTTCTCCTTTTCAATAAATTATCCATGACCCGCAAATAATCACGGTATTGTTGTTCTGGGCTATCTCCCGTGTTCAACATATTCTGGATTTCTGATGAGCCGTGAAAATCATGATTAAACGCAACGAAGTATAAATAAGAGCGGACCAACGCTTCATCTTTAAACCCCATCGCAATTAAATCCAGATAAGCCTTCTTTAACCGCTGATGTAGGTTGTGTTCACTTTCATTTTCGACTAATTCACTGTGCTCAACTAGAATACGTTGTCGGATCTGGGTCACATAAGCTTCATCTTCCGCATTAATAAATTTAGCGACCTGCTCCTTGCTGAGTTTTATCATCACTAGACTCCTTTTACAAAATGGTCATTATTATCAAAAGAATACACCCACTCATGAATACCGTCAGTGAATGCCGACAATTGTTCTGGGCTGAAAATATCCCGGATCTGATGCAAGATGCGGGGATCGTAAAAACGCAGCAATGCCGTTTCCCCTGTTTCCAACTCGATATTCAGGTAGTTTTCAAGGTGACGGGTTAGTTTGTCCAAAGACAGCGTGGTGTGTAGCCAAGACACCGAAGGTGCAACCTTTTCCAGCGCAGATAACTTTTCTTCCCATGATTTCGCATAAGCCATATCAAACAACCACGGCCCCGCGAACGCAATTTTGGCATCCGGGTATTGCCGGAACAGAGGATTATTCGTGCCGGCGATATACTTAATCTCCTCAGCAAAATGACGCTCATACTGTAGGCCGCTGACTAAGGCATACCATTTCATTTCGGGATGCATTTCTCTGTATTCACTCCATTCTTTCTGTAATTCCGGCGTCATGACTGCCCCCTTATAACCATTGCTGTGCCATCCTGTTCTGCTTTCATCAGGCAGGTCAGACAGATTTCTTTCAACGGCGCCGTCAGGGCTTTTTCTGCCTGTACGACGCTTGCCTGTTTCAGTTTATCCAGCTTATCTGGCAGCTTGCCGCCCCAACCTGAGCCGCTGCCGGGTGATCCACTGCCAAAGTTAATGCCCGCACTGCTGGTGATACCGCCCGCATCGATTTTAAGGAAGTGCCCGGCGGCCTGTAGAGTCAGTTCACTGCCAGCATCAATCACGACTTTAGCGCCGGAACTTAGGTGAATTTCATTACCGCTTTGAGTTAACAGGGCATCATCTGCCTTGATATGGAGTTTCTGCTCCGTAGATAGGGAAATATCATTGCCCGCCTGTACGCGGTACTCATTGTCAATGCGTAAATGGGCATCATGTTTGATATGATGTGTCCGGTTGTGTCCGATATTACAGGCTTCATCATTCAGAACCCGGGTATTCATATCCCGCTGGGCATGAATAAACACTTCCTCGCTGCCATTTTCATCCTCAAAACGTAATTCGTTAAAACCGTTACCTTTATGTGTTTTGGTTCTGAATGTGGTGCGCGTCTTTTCCGCAGGTAAATTCAGCGGCGGGCGGTTAAGGCCGTTGTAAGTGCATCCGGTAATAATAGGCCGGTCAATATCGCCGTTGAGATAGGAGATAATCACTTCCTGACCGACGCGCGGTGTTGCCAGAAAACCAAATCCGTTGCCATTCCATCCTTGTGCAACCCGCACCCAACAAGAAGCCCGGTCGTCAGGCGCGTCATAACGGTTCCAGTGGAAATGAACGCGAACCGCCCCATCTTTATTGACGTAAATTTCTTCAGTGCCGGGTCCGACAACTGTTGCGATTTCATCGCCGTCAGCCAGTGGTTTATAGCGGTATGGCGGACGCCAGTCGTTGCGGCCTGGTATAAACCGGGTTTGTGAATTCAGGGTAGTGCCGGTTCCGCCGTCGCCTAAAACCGCAGGGACATGCCCTGTATGTTGGGAAGAGATGACTTGCCAGCGATCATTCATGGCGTCAATCGGGTGGTTGGTTAATGTGAAGATTCTGCCCGGCATTAATCGGATACAGTTACTGTTCGCTATCCCTGATTTGCTGTCAGCGCGCAGGGCTTCCAGCCGGTATTGGGTAAACGGAATGGCCTCTTTGTCTTTCTGAAAACGCCCGTAACTTTCGAAAATATGAAATAGTGTGTCGTTTTCTGCCGCAAAATCTGTTGCATTGTGTCGTAAAGCGTAATTGGGATTGTGGTAATTTCTGTCTTTTTGGGTGGTGGATTCAGGGCGCATGTGGGAGCCAAACAGCCATTTGTAGATAACATTTTCTTCTACTGCGCTGGTAATGTCCGGGTTGTAGATCAGTGTATCCGGCGCTCTCATGTTCAGGTGGCTATCACTCAGATGGAGCCCGTCATCGGCGAACCAGAAGAACATCCCCTCTTCAGCCGCCAGGCGGGTAAAGAAATCATAGGATGATTCCCTTTTCATGGTGACATATTCCCGCGTTGAATGTGGGTTATTCAAATGTATATTGGCCCTGAGTTGCTTCTGTTTCAGGAGGCTTTGTAAAATATCGGGAATGCTAATTTGGTGATAAATACGGCTGTCCTGATCGAGTGTCAGAAGCCACATTTCTGGCCTGACTGTCAGGTGATACTGGGTTTGATGCCGGTTTGTGGTCCCAACAACCGCGCTTTCAACCAATCCTGTCACTTCGCGTTGCAGAATATCGTCACGGGTGACGGTGAACCGCGCGGTTTGGAGCAGGAGGGTATCGGTATCAATATCTGAACGAGGTGCCGCTAACGTCAGAGACAGGGTAAATAACGATGAAAGCGCTTCATCTAACGTAAAATCAACCACGGCAAAAGTTTTGGCTTCCAGGTTGCCGATAGTGCAGGCAAAGCGGAGTCCGGTTTTCATAATTTTTCCTCAATACATTACATGATCTTCTGATGCCCAGGCATATTGTAAAATTCCCAGCATTCGCCGGTGTCGTCGTTGATGGCGATTAATTGGTGAA
>NZ_JAZGJN010000152.1:0-4129 GCF_038085095.1 Photorhabdus sp. P32
TAATCCGATTAAACGACCTAACCGATCATGGTGGTAAAGTCATTACCGCCATTGATAATTACCTGTATCAAGGCGTTCCTGTTGCCGCTAAAGGTGATTTAGTAAGCTGCCCTAAATGCAAAGGGGTTTTCCCTATTGTGGAAGGAAGCAACGACTTAAAGCATCAGGGAAAACCTATTGCATTGGAAGGTATGCAAACAGCCTGTGGCGCAAAACTGATTGCCAGCCAGAAAGATTTTCTCGCTTAATGAGACGACAATCACTTTGGCCTATTTTAGGCAATACTGGCGCACTGCACCTGTCTTCTCCATATTACCGGGCTAATACATTAATCCGGTAACATGGAGAGACGAGAAAAATATCGTGACTATTCGCGGGTCATGGGTAATTTATTGAAAAGGAGAAATTGATATGCCATTACCACTTCTTGCGCCAGCGGCTCCTGCTCTTTTAGCTGCTGCTGAATGGACACTGGCTGCTTGTGCAACAGGATTAGCCGCCGTTGGTGTGATGGAAAGCACCAAAAATAAAGAAGGTGAACAAGACAAGGCAACAGCGAATACACAAACAATTGCTTCGTCCCGTACCGAATGTGAGAAATGTCCGGCAATTGGCAACGTTACAATGGTTTGGGAAAAGACCACATCGTATTCAGAAATAACCATTGCCTACCAAACAAAAATTGCCGGGACGATATACAACCCTGAATTAAACATAATTGAGACTTGGTTATGTATGGATACAAATTTCGATGGTTGGAAACCTGCACAATGCTTATTTCTTGAGGCTAAGGCTAAATATGATCAGTTTTTTAAGAATGGTGAACCGAGTTGGATTTTTGGTGAGTTTAGAAAAACACCTACCAGTAAAACAGGGGCAGAAAGTACGATTTGGCAAGCAGAAAGACAAAATAGGGTATGCATGGGATTGAATAATATTCCAAAGTCTCATTGGCATTTTTTGCAACCTATATCTTATGAATATTTTTCTGAAATGTTTGTTCCTTTTACTAACATTAAAACATTTCATACTCCAATGAGTTGAGCAAAAGCCTATAACTATTGTTTAAAATTTCAAACCGGATTGATGATTATGAGTTTAATACATCCAAGAATAAAATTGTTTCATGATCTGAATGAACCAATAACACCTGAATTAGCGTTAAAGGATGCATATCAGATAATGCAGGAAATAAATAACATTAGCAGTAACCAAAGTTATTGGCATTTACCAGGATATAATTTAGAGGAAATAGAGAAAAATAATGTATTTACTGATACTGGTTTTACTGAATATGCTATAAGCCAGCTTACAGAAAATTATGATAAAGATGCAAAATATCTTATAGCTACTTTATTTGATACTCCAGGTGACATTGAACTTAAAAATAGTATTTTTTATCAAAGTGGTGATGTGATTTATAATAATACACTAGGAAAAACCAATATATCTATTGATCTTAACTTGGTGAAAGAAAAATTGAAAATTCAAACTATTATAGAGTTTATTAAAGCTTTAGCATCTACTCGTAATTCTCCAGTCATTATGACCGAAACACGAGGATATAGATTGAAAAAAAAGCAAGTATTTCCAGACCGAATAAGTGCCGGCTGGATGCTCTATTTGCCAATAGAAATAGACCCGACTTTAGTCTCAATGGCGGAAGAAATAATATCTATTTCTGATAAAAATGACAAAAAAGGCTCATTAATTATCACGACAAAAGATATCTTTGATATAGAAAACCAAGAGCATATTAATAAAGCCAATGATATTGAAGTCTGCTTGCGGGATCTACAAATACTCCCCTTGATGACAGAGTTATAAATATGACAGAAAGAGTCGTGATCTGTTTAAACGATACAACCGATCATGGTGGTAAAGTCATTACCGCCATTGATAATTACGTATATCAAGGCGTTCCTGTTGCCGCTAAAGGCGATTTAGTAAGCTGCCCTAAATGCAAAGGGGTTTTTCCTATTTTAGGGCAACACTGACGCGCTACGCTTGTCTTCTCCATTGTACCGAGCTAATACATTAATCCGGTAAAATGGAGAGACGAGAAAAATATCGAGACTATTCGCGGGTCATGGGTAATTTATTGAAAAGGAGAAATTGCTATGCCATTACCACTTCTTGCGCCAGCGGCTCCTGCTCTTTTAGCTGCTGCTGAATGGACACTGGCTGCTTGTGCAACAGGATTAGCCGCCGTTGGTGTGATGGAAAGCACCAAAAATAAAGAAGGTGAACAAGACAACAGTGGGTGTGTACTTCATTAAATAATATACCAAATTCTCATTGGCATTTTATGCAACCTATAAGCTACGCCTATTATTTAGAGAAATTGTCTATTTATTCCAATATTAAAGTATTTCATACCCCTTATTAACCTAATAATTTATAATAGGAGAAATGAATGACTATTTTATCTTTAGATATAGAAATATATACAGATTGGAAAAATCCATTAACTCCAGACATTGCAGTTAATGATACCTATAAAATCGTAAAACAATTGGAAGATATCTTCTTTGGATACTCTAAAATATGGTACTTAGGAGGAAATAGCCGCGAAGAAGCATTAACTCGGGTAGCTTTTGATGAGAGAGGAATAACAGACGAATGTATAAACGACTTTAAAGAAAATTATACGGAAGAAGATCCTACGGTTATATCAGGGGTCTGGGATGGAGGAGAGGATGGGCAAGCATGCTCAGTTAGTTACTTTAATTATCAT
The DNA here is from genome assembly GCF_038085095.1 of Photorhabdus sp. P32. NCBI lineage: Bacteria > Pseudomonadati > Pseudomonadota > Gammaproteobacteria > Enterobacterales > Morganellaceae > Photorhabdus > Photorhabdus sp. P32. The sequence continues at coordinate 2,738 of NZ_JAZGJN010000152.1, forward strand.
GTTGAAAGACAAGGTCAAACAAAAATAGAGATTAATATATCCACTAAAGGAAAAGAGTTTCACTTTCTTAAGTTGATTGATTTTATCAAGTTTCTAGTTTTTAGCCATAATTCACCTTATATTATGGTAGAAACTGATAATTATAGAATAAGAAGAAAACAGGTCTTCTCAGATCGTTTAAGTGCTGGCTGGATGCTCTATTTGCCAATAGAAATAGACCCGACTTTAGTCTCAATGGCGGAAGAAATAATATCTATTTCTGATAAAAATGACAAAAAAGGCTCATTAATTATCACGACAAAAGATATTTTTGATATTGAAAACCAAAAGCATATCAATAAAGCCAATGATATTGAAATCTGCTTGCGGGATCTACAAATACTCCCCTTGATGACAGAGTTATAAATATGACAGAAAGCACCGTTATCCGATTAAATGACCTAACCGATCATGGTGGTAAAGTCATTACCGCCATTGATAATTACGTGTATCAAGACGTACCTGTTGCCACTAAAGGTGATTTAGTAAGCTGCCCTAAATGCAAAGGGGTTTTCCCTATTGTGGAGAGGAGTGATGACTTAAAGCGTCAAGGACAACCTTTCTCATTAGGAGGTATGCAAACAGCCTGTGGCGCAAAACTGATTGCCAGTCAGAAAGATTTTCTCGCTTAACTAACCTGAACTCTGGATAGAAAAATGGAACTAGCTGCCTGTTCCAAGAGCAGAATTTTCGATCAAGAAAAAAGAGCGCTTATCAGGAACAAGCATGGATAAATGAGTTGAACTCTTCTACGATATCGATGATTTTTGCTGTGTATTCATTCCACTTTGGGAACAACAGTGTATCAAGGAAGGACATCGTCAGCGCAGACGTCATAGCCGCATCAGTGCCAGCGAGATTATGACCATTGTGATTGCTTTTCATATGTCACATTATCGCGATTTCAAAAATTTCTACTTTGAATTAGTCCGGCGATACCATCAACAAGACTTTCCCACCCTGCTCAGCTATCCCCGTATCCTAAGCGTCGTCTCCTCAGTTTTAGGACCTCTTTGCAGCTATTTAGCAGGTGAAAGGGAAACCGACGGGACTCGCCTTTATCGACTCCACGAGTATTCGTGTTTGTCATCCCCTCGTCATAAGGTGTTTGACGGCATAGAAAAACGAGGAAAAGGGTCAATAGGGTGGTTTTTCGGTTTTAAGCTGCATCAGGTAGTCAACCACTAGTTTCAAAGAGAACAAACCGTCACTGAATATCTCCCGCTCAGAAATGGATATGTTAGTGACGGCTTAACCATAATTCAGGTTAACTATTAATAAAATATTAATTTCAGCTTCCGACATCTGGCTATCAATGGCGCTATAAATTGATTAAGGAAAACTTATCCGAAT
>NZ_JAZGJN010000153.1:0-4151 GCF_038085095.1 Photorhabdus sp. P32
ATATTGAATAAAAATGAAAATAGAATATTACTCTCATGAGGGGATTATCTGATTATAACTGAATGTTCAACTTCTTCTCATTTTATGGCAATCAATGCCAGTTTATTTTTGTCAATAAATTTCATGTTATTGTTATGAGGATTAAATATTTTGTTTGATATGCTGTTATATCGGTGGTGCAAAGGGGGGTGCATTAAAAATCGTATTTTTGAAAAAATGAGATGTTTATAGAATTTCCGGCAAAGAGTAAGAATTTAGATGAATTCTTTAATGATTATCTTGAGTTGAGTAAAAGTAAGTTGAGTGAAAGTATTTTCACTAAAAATACCATACAAGATCAAACAGAAAATTATATTATTCAGGGTACAATGAGAAGAGATACTCCTGTGGATAAAATAGTTTCATTAACTAATAAATTGGCGATGGAAAACGGATATAATTATGTAAGGTTAGGAGTGAGAAATTTAAAATTAGCGTGCTAAATTCCTTAGGTTACAGAGACAAATTCTTTTAGTAAATCTGATTGTACTTTGATAAGCAAGTATGCAGAATAATGTAAGGTAGTGCGGAGAGCGATATGTATACTGTACTCCTATGTATTTATCCCACAGACAAATCAAAGGGGGGTCACATGACAGTAGGAATGACAACGTTAGTAACGTTGCTAACTCCGCTTCCAGACATTAATCAGTTGGCCAAGTTGCCAGAGTATCTTTCTGCGCCAATTACTCAATTGGTGCAAGACAGAGCGGAACAAAAAACGCTGACAGCTCAGGAAGTGATGTCATATTTTTCTGAATCTAAAATGGCGCTTGCTTACCTGAAAGAGAATACCCAAATTGGTGTTGAATTACTTGAAACCATTGACCGTGACGGGATAGAACCAGATATAGATATTCGTGATGTAGTCGAGTGCTACGAATCCGCAGCAAAAATCGCCACGAGTCAACTCCATCTCTTGAAATTAAGCTATATTCTTGCGGAGTCTTCGCCTGCATGGGGGCCGCATGTCAAGTTATTCCAAACACATTCTCAGGGAGCTCTGAGGGTTTTTGCAAATAATAGAAATATTTTGTTGCGTATTGCAACAACGTTAAAGCAGTACTTACCAGTTAATACAGGTGAATATACACCGAAAGCCGACGCAGAAAGTTATAAAGAGTTGGTGAATCTCTCGCATAAAAAGCTGGGTATTCCATTACCTGTGTGGGGTTAGGTATATGGAAGTGACATATTCTTCCCCTGAATGAAAAACCGTGGCCGGCAAATGTAATGCTACACAACAGGAAAAGTGACAATTATCTGGTTTATGCTCAACATTGGTATTATGAAAATCATTATCAGGTCGTGGCTGTAGTGATACCAGATGCACACTCGCGTATTGATAGGCTCTTGGATAAACTTGTTCATATCGTAGAAGATTCTTTCCAGTGTTTAAATGAGCGGGAATTAAGACTGCTTAATCATGTAAGCGCATGAACCCATTTACTAAGAAAAACAATGGACCTGCTCCGGCAGGTTTTTTTATGTAGTTTTCACAATGCCAATCTATTGGAGATAAATGAGGAAATAGAGTAATCGTTAACTGTTTTCGTTAACATAATAGCTGTCAGGATAAATATCACTACAGATATTCCGATGAAGATATTTGGCTATATGGGTGAGATCCGTGATTATACTTTTCTCAGTGAAGAGGGAGTTTTGCTATGGGATTCTCTTGATGTTATTGGTTGTCTTATTATTCGTATGGTATGAATGAGAGTTATTCTTTTTTATCGTGATGGGGTAATTAAGATTTAAAAAGAAGTGATGAGATTGAAACAGCGATAATTTATTGGATAACATGAAAATAGGAATTGTTATCATAGGGGCCTGATTATAACAACATATTCAGGTCGCTTTCTAAAGTGATTCCAGTAATTTTCCTGCCGGGAGTGGTGAGAAGTAATCTAATAATGTCTGATGTGGCATTTAATTTCAACTACCGAGTAATCCTCGGTAGTTGATAAGTATTTAGCAGAAAATTAAGATGTTACTTTCTGCGTAGTGAAGTTTGAACTATTTAGATACGAGAGATATATAGCTAACTTTTAAGAATCTTTATACCCAATTAAATTCAGCTTCTGTAGTTAGGGTTGCATCTAAATTGACGGCTGTAATTCTATAGTAATAAATAACGTTAGGAGGCGCGTTGAGTATTTTAGTTTCTCCAGGCCAGACATCAATAGAATTATAGAATTCATACTCCCCAAATGGGGACGCCCAGAAATTTAAAACCCTCATTGCTGCTTGGCCTTTGTTTTTTATTGCTATATTTCTCCATCGAATAGGAATGGTTATATTCCCATTTTTATAAGCTTCGATAGCTTGATTAGGGTTTAGGAATATTTTGAAATCTGTGAATGTCATATTGGTTTCCTTATTATTTCTGTTATTTGTTGGCATATATAATCAGGTGATTTTACCTGCAAAATTTAATTTAACACTTTCCATGAGAAGTTAAATATTGAAATTTATCAGTGACGTAAAAGGAATAAGGTAAACATAAAAGCGGTTAATACACATTCCATGCTACGCATTGCGTGGCCTTTTATTTTTTCACACACGTTTAACGGGAGCTTAATTTCTAGTGGGGGGAAATATGAAATTCATGGACAAGCCGCTTGGCATCTGGATGCAGCTATGATTATGGCTGTTATCAGTCAAAGAGATATGAAAATCCCGACAGTGGCGGGGACATGTATTCCTGACGGATTTATTGCCGATAGCGGTAGTCGTAATTAATGACGAAGGAGTTACACCGATAAAAAATAGATAACTTAATATCATGAATCATGATCTTTCCTTATTAAAGCGGCCCATAAATTGCTGAAATGAGCCGCAAAGAAGAAGTGGATAACTCGATTGTATGCTTTTTAATTTAATGGACCTCCATTGACCGGGATTTAATTGTTTTGTAAATATCCCCTTCATCTTTCAAGCTGCTGCTTTGTTGGCTGCTTTCACTCACCCCAGTCACATCGTTATCTATGCTCCTGGGGATTCGTTCACTTGCCGCCGCGCTGCAACTCGAAATCTATTGGGTATAAAAGTGATCATTATCTCTTAGCCAGAAAGGGGGCTGTATATAGGATAGTTGATATCCAGATGATTGCGGTGATAAACATAACAATCATCCTGGTGAAACGCCAATAAAATGGCTTTGGGGGTGTAACGGTGGGAATAGGTAATTTGGTATTTTGGGGCTGACTATTATCTTGTTCGTTATCTTGAAATGGCAGAATAAAACGATAACCTTGTCGGTACACTGTGTGTATGGCTTCGCCTAGATCACAATAGCGTAATGTTCGGCGTAACTTACAGACTAATTGCAGTAAATTGGTTTCTGCTACTCCATTTTTGCGTTCAGGCCAAACCAGAGGGATCAGTTGTTCCCGATTTAATGTATTCCCTTGTGATGCATGTTCCCACAGTGCGAGTAGCAGGCGCTTCTCTTTCTCTGTAATGATAAATATATTTTCACCATGAATTATTTTGTTTGAGTCACAGTCTAAATAAACATCTCTAGTTATTTTCAACATAACGCATTCTCTGCCTCTGTTTAGTGTTTGTCTATTCGCTATAGCCAGGAGGGCTCAATTAGGCTTATGCCTGTTAGAATTTATATAGTTTTCGTATGAGTAATGCAAGAAAATAAATGATTTAAAATCTTTTATTTTATTTTGTCATATGAGTTATTTTTGTATTTTTTATTAAGAAATAAAACTAATGATAATTAATTATTAGTTTTATTTATATTGTGATAATTATACCTCTATTGCTCATAAAATGGTGGCAGATTTAGAAATATAGATAAGATATTTTTAGGTGTTATTTATGGTTTATAAATTCATTTTGTAAAAATTAATGAATATACCTGTTATCTTTCAAGTTGCCTCTTTGTTGGCTGCACTCACTCACCCCGGTCACATCGTTATCTATGCTCCCGGGGATTCGCTCCCTTGCCGTCGCGATGCATCTTGAAATCTATAGGGTATAACCCAAACCATTGAGAATGATTAGTACCATGAATCATATCAAGAGCTGTGCCTCTGACTTGGTTCGCTATGCTACCAACCGGACGATCAACAATCCAATACTGACCTGGAGGA
>NZ_JAZGJN010000154.1:0-4308 GCF_038085095.1 Photorhabdus sp. P32
ACAGTTTGGTGCATTCTGTTTAGTTTCTTTTTATTGTTAAATAATTTCCAGATATATAATTACTAAGCTTACAAGCTGATATTTTCTATTAAAAAATGGCTATTTATAACTATCTAAAAACGATAATTATAGATTTTGGTCAAAATAAATAGAGTTACCAGCTAATAATTTTATAAAAGTTCTATTAATTGATATATTCCGGTAGATTAATATTATTTCTCTACCTATAACAATCCGCCCCAATTTCACAGGAATTATTTTCATGAAGAAACGTAAGTTTTTAACCAGATATGAAATTAATGCGATTTTAGAAAAAGCACGTCAGGGACGTCACGCTGAGCGAGATTATTGCATGTTATTGATGTGCTTCATTCATGGATTTAGAGTGAGTGAGCTATGTAATCTAACGTTATCCGATCTTGATCTTAGCTCAGAAATTATTCATGTCAGGCGATTAAAAGGGGGATTATCAACAACACATCCGCTAATACCAGAAGAAATTAAAGCGCTGAATCAATGGCTTAATATTAGAAAGAGTTGGCGAGAATCAGATACAGCATGGGTCTTTTTATCACAAAAATCAGGAGCTATTTCACGCCAGCAAGTTTATGGTTTATTAAAGCGTTATGGCAAGCAAGCATTAGTTAATATTTCACCTCATCCACACATGTTAAGACATGCTTGTGGTTACGCTCTCGCTGATTTAGGAAGAGATACACGCCTTATTCAAGATTATCTCGGTCATCGAAATATATCCCATACCGTTATTTACACTGCAAGCAATGTAAAACGGTTCTTCAAAATATGGGAGGCTCCTGCAAAAGGACTCGATTAGTTTCAATATCTCTTTTTTATGTAAGAAATGTAGCATGAGAAACTATTTCTCTTGGAAACAAAAAAACCATCTAATTATCCCATTGTAAAAATCCTCGTCCGTATACTGATGAGGGTTTTTTATACGATATAATAATTATTCACATTATAAGATACTACTTATTATCTCTTATAATTACTTTTAAATTTTTTTAGAAATTAATGAATAAAGCAATTAAATAAAACCATGTATTTAAGGGGAGTTTTAATAATAAATTCCATTATTAAGTGAATGGGTACTTTCGCAGGAATGAAGAAAATAAAATCACTGGAAATTATACTCTTCTTTCCAGTGATAACTTACAACTGTTAACATTTCATTGGTTGATTTATTAAATTTTTAGGTAATGTTAAATTTAATCAACAACTTGAATATTTGGAGAATGAGCAAGATAGCCAATAAGATTACCAACGTTGCCTGGAACATTCCATCTTTTGAAAATGGATATATACCATGAATATTTGGCTATACCCGGAGTACGTAATTTAGATCCTTGATTGAAAATATTACGCGTTTCCAGTACTACAGGATAGTCTTGATTAGTTCCTAATGTTGCTTCTGTGCTTGGGGCCGCAACTTGAGATACCGCTGAAGTTAGGGTTGGCGGCGAAACTATCGAGTTGGTGCCGACCCCTGCCATATGATATAGAAATACCTGCTCATCAAATTGAGCTGATAGAGTAGAAGCTCGCCATCTAACGACATCCCCTACCTTACCTTGAATTAAAAGTGTACCTTGAGCATTATTTTTGGGAACATAGATATTATTTTGAGAGGTAATGTAATAAATATATTTATCACCCATAACAGTTGGTTTGCTAGGGTCCTTACTAATGGAATTACCGAGATCTTTTTCAATAGCTGTTACATCAACAATGGCAAGAACATCAATCAATTGTACACCACTAACGGGTTTTATATCATTCAGTTCTGTATATTCAACATTATTCATAATACTATTCCTATTTTTATATATTAGTTTTATAAGTATTTAGTTATCTAGAACTCTAATGAAAGGATCATGACAAACATATCCAATGAGTTGTTTTTTACGGTATATTTTCATATACCAGGTATATTGACCGTATCCCTCTTTCTGAGCTGTTGATTGATGATAATATCTTGTTATTAGTCCGCCATGACTTTCTCCATCTCTTTTATATACCACACTACTTATATTATTATTATCATCTTTAGCCAAATAAGGAATAGAAATATTACCATAATCAAGTTTCGGTAATGTTATCAGCGTAACATCATTACCGCTAATCGCAGTTCCTTTCATGTGGCATAAAAGTACTGTATATTCAAATTGCTGTGTCAAAGACATCGGCCTCCATCTAATGTCATCAGCAACATTGACAGTTATCTCCAACTCACCTTGAGCATTATTTTTAGGAGCATAAAGATTCCCAGTACTTGTTATATAATAAAAGTAATTGTTAGATACTGCCTTCGCAGTTTCTAATGTTTGTGATTTACTTAAATCATAATGACTAACGATAGCTTCTGCATCGACACAAATAAGAATATCGACAACTTGATATCCTACACTCTCTATAATGTCACTCATTATCTATTCTCCTTCACAATAAGGTGTTAGATTGTTTAACAATCATCTTTTATATTAATAATTAAGACAAAAAAAACCACTAATATAAATCATAGTTTTTAAAATCAAATTACTTGTATTTTTATAATAATTTTTCAACATACCAATAAGATTCATATTAATATTAAACCACCAAATTATTATTCTTAGTGTTAAATCACTGATTGTAAAAATGAGTAACTCAACATTCTCTCTTACGTTAAAATTATCCCTCCCTGATATTTAACTATGAAATTATTTTTTTCATAACTAACAATAAAAACACTTAGTGAAAAATAAAATATCTAATAACTAATCCAGCTATAAATTTTTAGTTTAATAATAAAATGAGAATGAATTTGATATATTTAGCAAGTAATATATCAATGAAATTTTTATATTAAATATAATTCTGCCTATTCTTGACGTAATGCGTATATTATTTAGTTGAATAATTAGATTATCATTACTCATTGAAAATAAAGTAAGATCACTGGAAATTATACTCTGTTTTCCAGTGATAGCTTACCAACTATTAATATTTCATGGTTGATTTACTAAATTTTTAGGTAATGTTAAATCTAATCAACCACTTGAATATTTGGAGAATGAGAAAGATAGCCAACAAGATAACCAACGTTGGCTGGAACATTCCATCTTTCGAAAATGGATATATACCATGAATATTTGGCTATACCTGGAGTCCGTAATTTAGATCCTTGATTGAAAATATTACGCGTTTCCAGTACGACAGGATAGTCTTGATTCGTCCCTATTGTTGCATCTGTGCTTGGGGCCGCGACTTGAGATATCGCTGAAGTTAGGGTTGGCGGCGAAACTATCGAGTTGGCGCCTACTCCGGCCATATGATATAGAAATACCTGCTCATCAAATTGAGCTGATAGAGTAGAAGCTCGCCATCTAACGACATCCCCTACCTTACCTTGAATTAAAAGTGTACCTTGAGCATTATTTTTGGGAACATAGATATTATTTTGAGAAGTAATGTAATAAATGTATTTATCATCCATTGCAGTTGGTTTGCTAGGGTCCTGACTAATGGAATTACCGAGATCTTTTTTGATAGCTGTTACATCGACAACGGCAAGAACATCAATCAATTGTACACTATTAATGGGTCTTATATCATTCGGCTCTGTATATTCAACATTATTCATAATACTATTCCTATTTTTATATATTAGTTTTATAAGTATTTAATCATCTAGAACTGTAATGAAAGGATCATGACCAATATATCCAATGAGTTGTTTTTTACGATATATTTTCATATACCAGACATACGAACCGCGTCCCGCCCTCTGAGCTGTTGATTGATGATAATATCTTGTTATTAGTCCGCCATGACTTTCTCCATCTCTTTTATATACCACACTACTTATATTATTATTATCATCTTTAGCCAAATAAGGAATAGAAATATTACCATAATCAAGTTGCGGTAATGTTATAAGCGAAACATCACCACCGTCATCAGCTTGTAATCTCATATGACATAAAAGTATTGTATATTCAAATTGCTGAGTCAAAGACATTGGCCTCCATCTAATGTCATCAGCAACGTTAATCGTTACCTCTAACTCTCCCTTAGCATTATTTTTAGGAGTATAAAGATTTCCATTGCTTGTTATATAATAAAAATATTTATTATGTACTGATTTTGCCGTCCCGAGTGTTTTTGATTTACTTAAATCATAATTACTAAGAATAGCTTCTACATCCACACAAATAAGAATATCTACAGTTTGGTGTTTCGAAATCGCTATAGCGTCGCTCATATCTATTCTCCTTCACAATAAAGTGTTAGATTGTTTAACAATCA
>NZ_JAZGJN010000155.1:0-4598 GCF_038085095.1 Photorhabdus sp. P32
AATCGACAATTCCCAATAGCTAATATTATTATCCTCATTAAATTATTTCCCTAAATTAAATATAAATTAATGCCGATTTGTTTTTCTTATGCGGGATGTGAATATTTCTAATAAAAATAAATTCTGTGTTTAATATAAGACATGTTTGTTATTCAGAAAGCATAATTGAAGCATAAGTCAAAAACATATATTTAATGATTTCTCTAAGAAATAAAGATAGATCCTATTATTTGTGTAAATTCTATAATTTTATAGAGTTTGGAAGTCAAAGATCTTTAGCCATGACTAATGGTTGGAAAAAGAATTGATATTTTTGACTCTTAATTAAAAGCATGAAAATTCTCATATAACACACATATAACTTCGTGAAAGTATTTAAGGATATAATAATGGCTAGTGTAATTTTATACGGTGATAAAATTCGTATTAAAAATAATTATAATAATGGAAATGGTGGTTATCTGGACACTAATGGTCATGCGACCGCGCAAGGCGCAAAGTATAACGTATACACGGCTGCTTCGCCGACACGTGGCCCAGGTACGGGGACATGGCAAATTTTGTCTACGAGTGGAAAAGGTATAGGAACAGAAGTTTACAGTGGTGATACTATATTTCTTGTGAATCTTTATCAGAATAATGGGGGATATCTCGGCACTAATGGTCATGCGCCGTCACCTGAGCTCTATAATGTTTACACGGCGGATAAAGCAGCACGTCCAGTTGATACTCTGACATGGTATATCTTTTCAGATACAACCAATGGATATGATGGTAAAGTTCGGGAAGGCGATGTTATCCGTTTTCTGAATGGTTATAATAGCGTTCATGGGGGATTTCTCGATACTTGTTTTAATGCTAATGTTCCCGGTGCCGTATATAATGTATATACTTCACTTCTTTCTAACCGAGGCAATGGAACAGGCACTTGGAATTTATCAAAAGTGGTTTAATCCGAATGATACTCATCGGTTAGTATTCCATTAACTGATCCTCCTATATATGTAAGAATCCGGAAATATAATTGTTTTCGGATTCTTTGTGTAATTAAGATAGGGCATGATAAAACTAATGCCCTGTGAAGGTTATGATTATTATGAAAAAGAATTAACGAATCCCGCCATATTCTTTACTGATCTCTTTTGCGGCACGAATTACCAAAGCACCCAGTTCAGTGATTCGATCATCCGTGATCCGTGATACTGGGCCGGAAATGGAAATAGCCGCAAAGGCTTGGTGATGTTCATCATAAATACAGGCAGCAATACAGCGCAGACCTAAAGCATGCTCTTCATCATCGAACGAATACCCTTGTTTACGTGTTTGCTCCAAATTTTCTTTTAAACCGGAAGGGGTCGTTTTGGTATATTGTGTGTAAGAATGTAGCCCTTTCTTATGCAGTAATTGAACCAGTTGATTATCTGATAATGTTGAAAGGAATGCTTTACCCGCCCCGGAAGCATGCATAGGCAACTTACCCCCGATAGGGGCGGACATTCTCATCAACGCATTACACTGTACCTGATCGACAATAACCGCTTCATATTCGCTATGATCAAGAATCGCCAAATTAACGGTTTCACCGGAATCTTCCATCAAGCGGCGGAGGATCGGATGAATGAGCGCCAATAAATTTCGGCTCTGTAAGAAACTGCTGCCGACAATAAAAGTATGCGAACCGATAACCCACAACCCTAAATCGCCAATCTGACGGACGAAACCATGTTGTTGCAAAGTGGTGAGAAGGCGGTGAGTGGTGGAATTTGGTAATCCGGCTTGTTGGGCTAAATCAGTCAGGGCAATACCGCCGGGTGACTCGGAAATATATTCCAAAAGCGTCAGGCCGCGACTTAATGACTGTACTTGCCCGTTAGCAACAGCATTATTCGCCGTAATCTTAGTTTTTTTTGTTTTTTTACTGGTAACGGCAGTGCTCATCGAAATACCCTCTGAATAATAAGATGGAATTCATTTTCATTTCTCATTATGGACGATAAACCTGAAAAACACTCATCCGATGTGTGGAAAATGCTACCCATAATTGAGATTTAAAGAAATCCCAAGATTTTGCCTAGAATCGTTATGATAGATAACGCTGGCTTGGGACTTTTGGTAAATATGAGCCGGGTGTACAGGAATGGAGAAACAGGTCGTGAATGGTCAATATTCTCCTGTCTCAGTTACCTATTGATTGCTGTTTTTCCGGGTTTGAATTTCTTATCGTTTTGCGGGCTTATGGTAATTAATTCACTATAAATGTACAAGATTATTCAGATAGGAATGGTTTCCTATCTATATCCTATGGATTTCAAGATGCATCGCGGCGGCAAGGGAGTGAATCCCCGGGCGCATAGAGAACTATGTGACCGGGGTGAGCGAGTGCAGCCAACAAAGAGGCAACTTGAAAGATAACGGGTATATAACTGACATTATTGGTTCAGTACGATATAAACTGGAATTTCTGTTATCTAGGTAATCTTCGTGGAGTAGAATAATAAATCCTTCTAGGAATTGACTCATTATATTAATGGTGTTTACTTGAAAATAACATATCAATAATAACTTAGGTAATTTATAGGAAATATGTCTTTTTATCTAACTATTTTTTGATTATATAATTATAAAAGAGCGTCTGTTATTGTTAAAAATAATGTTTTATATTGTTTTAAATTCATTTTAATTATTTCAATTTATTTTTTATATTTTGGTTTGAATTTCAAAAAATATGAGAAAACATTTTTGTTTATATCAAGAATAATATTTTTTTAATATTGTCTGAATGGGAGGATTTAATGAAACGTATTTTTTTGATTATCTGTTTTTTAGCAACTTTAATTGTTGCGATTATTCAGGGTATCGGATTGGTACTGCCTGATAAAGTCTCCGTTGAATATTTCAAAGAAAGTGGATTTAAGAATGTGATGAGAACACTTGGTGTTATTGCGGCGGAACCGCATCCTGCGGCCTCGACACGGCAAGCGTTAGTTCGGGATTACTTGATTAACGAGATGAACGATATGGGATATAGCGTCACTGAACAGACATTTCATTACACAGCGGATGATTTAGCCTCTCGGCAGAAGAAAATATATCCAGGTCTCAATGGTCAACAACATCGAGCTTTTGATAAACAGTTTGTTAGGATAAATACAGGCAACTTTGCAAAACAAGTGGAGGATCAATCGGAATTAACTGGAACGAATCTTATCGCAAAGTTAGAAGTTCCTTCGCCGAAAGGAACTTTATTATTCGTTTCGCATTATGACAGTGTTAGGACTGCGCCAGGAGCCAGTGATAATGGTATGGTCGTCGCCTCGGTACTCCAGTTAATGCGGGATCTTGCTGAAAGAACGGATATAAAAAACAACATTATATTCTTATTCTCCGATGCAGAAGAGTTGGGATTACTCGGCGCATCTCACTTTGTTAAGAATATTAATGAAATCGCTACTCAATCAATAGATGTTGTTTTTAATTTTGATGCTCGGGGAAATAATGGCGTACCACTCTTATTTGAGACATCGGCAAAAAATCTTGCTCTTGTTTCAGAGTGGAATCGGAATGCTTATAAACCGGTTGCTTTCTCATTTAGCCCTATCGTGTACCAAATGTTGCAGAATAATACAGGTTTTAGTGTCTTTTTGGCTAAAGGATTTACCGGTATGAATTTTGCCACAATCTTAGGTTACGAGCATTACCACCGTATGAGTGATACTGTTGAGAATCTTAACCTTGGAACTTTGTGGCGATATCAGCGAACGATTCGGGATTTAGGCGTGCATTTTGCGGTAAAAGATCAGATTAACTTGTCTAAAGAGAGTGTAGATGCAGTTTACTTTCCAGTGCCTTATATTGGGCTTATTATTACGTCTGTATTTTCTGCTTTCGTTGCAGGTATTTTGACATTTTTACTCTCTATTTCATTAGCGATAAAGAATATAGGGTTTTCATCTTCTCCCAGAATTGTATCAAATATCCAGAGCATTTTAAGGATATTTGCTGGATTATTTAGCCTTATCGTAGCATTAGTTGTACCTACTGCATCTTATCTTGTTACATTGCCTGTTTTGTTGTTTTTATTAATGGACTTGATGTTGCGGGAGTTTAATAAGTTTAGTGTTGCGTTGATTTTATTAATTATCTGTACCTATATTACATCTATTCTCTATGTTCCAATTATATACCTTGTTTCTATCGGATTGAATGCTCCGATAGTGGGAGGCGTGCTTGCTATTCTGCCAATGCTTATCTTAGGATTTGGTATAGCCAATTTTTGGAAACGAGCGACTTAATTCTATAAAGTTATTTATTATAATTAAAACTAATATAAAACCAGTCATGAAATAAGAAATTAAAATGGCTGGTTAATTTCATTAATTAAATAGTGGTAATGATATAATTCATTAATATGAATAATGTTGCCATGTAAAATATATATGAAAATAATATAAACTAATTTGTGAAAATAATGTTAGGAAATGGTTTTTTGAGTGTATTTTTGAATTGATTCATGAATAAATTTCATTGTTCTTATGTATTCTTTAAACTAAGATTATCTCTTCTTACTATTAACTGTTTGTTGTTTTATATGATTATAG
>NZ_JAZGJN010000156.1:0-4983 GCF_038085095.1 Photorhabdus sp. P32
ATTGGCTTGATGAAGTTAGCCACTTAATTGATGTTGCTAATAACATCCCAGTTGGTGCCCCCATCCCGTGGCCGCAACCAAATCCTCCATCAGGTTATCTTACGTGTAACGGCCAATCATTTAATAAATCCACCTATCCAAAATTAGCTGTCGCCTATCCTAGTGGCAGGTTACCCGATTTACGCGGTGAATTTATCCGTGGTTGGGATGATGGGCGTGGAGTGGATCATGGTCGTGGGGTTTTGTCATGGCAAGCTGACGAGTTTAAATCCCATAGCCATACTTTGAATGGAGATGATGCAGGTTCATCAGGTAACCGAGTTGGCAGAGGTAATAGAAACCCGCGTAGTTTAGGCCCAACTAACGAAACAGGCGGAAGTGAAACCCGCCCACGCAATGTCGCATTTAACTACATAGTGAGAGCAGCATAATGAATACACAAAAATATTCTTTAGAACCGGAAGCAGCAATATTAGGTAAAAATGGATTGGCAGAAAAAGCAGGCTGGCTGACAATCTACCATGCAGCACCTAACTCAAGGGAGTTTATCGGTGCGACACCAGAATATCTGATGAAGGGGGTAGGTATACCGGCGAGTTCCTACACAGATGCGCCAATACTGCCCAAATCTGACTCTATGGCAGTCAGACGTACAGCAGATGGAGAACTCTGGGAAATTGTTCCCGATTACCGTGGAAAAACAGCTTACAACACCCAAACTCGTTTACCGCAAGAAATTACTGAGCTGGGTGAATTGCCTGAAGCTCTGACATTCAAACAGCCTGCTACTCATTTTGATCGATGGGATGGTTCAAAGTGGGTGACTGACAAAGCAGCAATAAAGGGCAGCGAGATTGAGCAGGCAGAACAACTACGCGATACTCTGTGCACGCAATCTAATGAAACCATTACATTACTTCAATATGCCGTTGATACTGAATTGGCTTCGGAAGAGGAACAGGCACTGTTACTTGAATGGAAAAAATATCTGGTATTGCTGAACCATGTTGATACTTCACTGGCTCCTGATATTGAATGGCCAGAAATACCAAAATAAATTACCTCTTTTGGTAAAACATTTCCTATGAGTGATATGTTGGATTTGACAAATTCATCAGATCACTCAGATAAAATTGTATCCCCAAAAATGACCTATTGTTTTAAGGGATTCTTTAGTAAACAAGGTCGTAGAACTATTTAGCATTGATCCGATAGAAAGAGAACTTAGTCCACGCAATGGCGTATGCCTTGCCAATAGTATTGGACATGTTTTTAATAAAATTATAGGATATCTCATTTGCTATTCCAATGTTCTTTAACAACTACAAATTCTGAGTCAATCTTTATTTAGTGCTATAAGTGCGATATCAATTATAATAGTATTGTTCAAATATATATTAGATGCAATAATCATAAATTATCAATGTCCACCAAAGGGGGAAGTATTATTATGAAAAACATTATATTTATAGCTCCAGAGTTTCACTCCATTCCCCCTACCTATTCATCTGCTGTTGAATGGTGGATTTATAATGTAGCAAAGGAATCAAATATCAAAAACATGATAATTTGTAAAGGTGAGCGTAATGAAAATAAAACAGAGATAATAAATAAAAACTCCATTATATATAGAATCAGAATTAGCCGTGTCTATAAAAGAATATTTAAAAAATGGACAAGATTAGATCCATTTCCTTATAGCAAAAGAATCGCCTTAAAAATTCATCAGATAAACAAAGAAAATGACTCGATATTAATAGTTCATAATTCCATTACATTATATAACAAAATAAAAAAATTCTATCCAGAAGAATTAATGATTCTTCACATGCATAATAAAAAAAACACAGAACACCTTGATTACAGGACAAAGTTGATTACACCAAGTATTTTTTTAGCTGATTTCTTTAAAAAAGAAACTCCAGATATTAATGTAAAAGTAGTTCCTAATGGTATTAGCAAAGATATGTATAATTCTAATCAGCACTGGAACAGAGAAAAATTTAATTTACAAGATAAAGATATTGTTATTCTCTATGCAGGAAGATTAGATAAAGGTAAAGGTGTTATTGAATTAATGGAATCAGTAGCTATCCTGAAAAATACAATAAAAAATATAAAATTACTTATTGTGGGAGATTATAAAACTAAGAAAAGAGGAAGACTTGAAGATTATAGAAAAAAAGTTATTGAGCAAGCTAATAAGATGAGTTCATACTGTATTCTTGCGGGAAATATTCCTCCTAATGATATGCATAAAATCTACCCATTAGCCAACTTAACAGTAGTTCCATCATTAACAGATGAAGCTTTCTGTATGGTCGCTTTAGAATCAATGGCTAGTGGCACTCCTGTCCTTGTAAGCCCCAGAGGTGGAATAAAAGAATTTGTCATACATAATGAAACGGGGTTTCATTTGAAAGAGCCCCTATCCATTGAAAGTATTTCTTTAGACATCAGTGAAACTCTGAATAATCAAAATGTAAAAGCTATTGCTGAAAAAGCAAAATTAACTGCACTGAATAATTATGATTGGAAAAACATAAGTAATAAACTTATCGATGTTTTAAACGAATGGTTCTAGAATAAAGCCGTCAATCAAGACGGCTACCATTATTGGCTATAACTGACATCAAAAATCCCAGATAAACACCTAATATGTTCAAATGAACACTTTCAAAGTTACCTCTAACGATAAAGTATCCAACAAAAGAAGCCATTAACATAATTGAAATTTGCTTTGTATATTTATTTCTACTTAAAATTAGTGTGGTTGACTCTTTTATATATATGAATATAAGATACAGGAAGGATAAAAATCCAATAATTCCCGATGAAAACCAAACTGTAAGATATATATTATGAGGCCCTAGTGAACTCTTAAATATTCATTCCTGATGATTGATAACATTATCATTGTATATGGAATTGTATATTTCATTCCCTGCCCAATATCCTAAAATAGGATTTTTTAATATTAATGTCAAAGCAGAACCTTGAGTCCCATTTTCATATCTATGGCTACTGTCAAGTTGTTCCATTTTTGTTAACAGAATAGATTCATTACTATTTTTGTGTAATTTAACTACAGAAAAAACGGCAACTCCGGTAATTAATGTAATTATAAAAAGTTTCCAGTCTCTGTTTATTAATAAGATAAGTATATACATGGAAAAAACAGCGAGCCAGGCACCTCTGGAAAGGGTTCCTAGTAAGACAAACAATACTAAGGTAGATAACGAAATTATACCAAGTAAACTAGAATAGTTATTTTTATTAACAAGGTACCAAGTAGATAGCAAAACAGGAAAGAAAAATACAATCCCATCTGAAACGCTTCTATGGTTAAAGTTAGAAAACGGTAGTATATTGTTTCTATAATCGATAAAATATAAGTAAATTTCTTTTAAAGTTATCAGAGATAACCCTATAAAGAAACTATATAAAAACATTTTTTTATTTTTAGGCTATTCTCATTATATAATAAAATTAATATTAAAGTGGCAACAAAAAATACATCTCTAAAAAATGGGGTTTTGACTTCACTAAAGCTAATTGCAGGGCTTTTAGATATAAAAATAGAATAAATGACAGTAAGGAAGAAAATTAATAGTGCAAAAAACACTCTGTTTTTTACTGCGTGCAGGTATATTCTTGGGGATTTACATAGATAAAAAATCGATGTAATTGCCATCAATATAAGAAAAAGACTTTTATATCTAGTTACGTCAGTTAGATAGATAAGAGAAACATAACCACCAACTAAGAAAGTATTCCACGATATATTTTTCTTTACAAACTCGATAGTCATTAGCAATACCAAAATGTGATTTATCAATGTTATTATTATAATACATAACTCAATAACATCGCCACCGATACTGAGAAATCTGCATTAACCAAATGGCGTAAATACAGGGTGCTACTTAATCGGGTTGATTGCTCTACTGCTCCCGATATTGAATAGCCGGAGGTACCGAAGTAAGAATAGGGGCATGATGCCCCTGATTTCATGCTGGCTTTTCAGGCCAGTTGATGTCTGGTGCTAATGTGACATCAATACGGTTCAGTGATATTTGGTATTTTTTCCAAGCTACTAACTGCGCTTTTTCCTCATCATTCGCCATATTTAGATCCATCGCATCTTGTAATGGTGCGATTTGGTTTGTTGCTTCAGCTATTAATTGCTGCTTTTGAGATTTAGCCTGTTGCTGCAATTCTTCTTTCGTAGGTTGAGGAATATTTGCCCATTCTGGTAAACCATTTTTACCCGCTATTCGGTATTTACCCTCTGGAGGAATATTGCTGGCAAACTCAATGAAAACAGCCTCATTGACTTTCACTGCATCACTTGGAAATGAACCGGCATTGGTATAGTCTTGTTTCCATTCGACCGGATAAAATGCGTTAGTTGTTGCACTGTAGTAATACATGATTAGAATCCTATCGCAAACCAGAAGGAACCGAGCTGATCTTTTCCTATTTCAGCCTCAAATTTATCAAATGAATAAACTGTTGAATAATTATCTGATGGGATACTAGAAGCACGCACAGAAACATGCATATTTATGCATTGATTTGGGAACGGTACAGGAAAAGTAATCTTTATTTTTCCCCATCCAGCAACATCATTACGCCCCCACTGATAGATTAATCCTGTATCCCCACATTTCCACCAACCATTTGTAGATTTTAAGGCTGTATTTTTGCTGCCATATCGAACATCGGATTCAGACTTTGTGTATGACTGTCCAACTGGAGCATAATTTCCCTTGAGTTGAAACCGCCTATCACAGTCACCTGTGGTATAAGCACCGAGTTCCCCCGGTGACGGTTTGTTTACAGCGCTATAGACACGAATACTGGGGTATTCATACACACCTCTACCGGAAATAGACCCGGTGGCATCCACATTCCCATTTACAACACCCCCTGATTTTGGGTAGGCACTTTTTGCCAATTCCACGGTTTCCACTAAACCAA
>NZ_JAZGJN010000157.1:0-5564 GCF_038085095.1 Photorhabdus sp. P32
CGATAGGAGTAGCCGGTAACGGCTACTCCTATCGCGACCCGACCAACCGGATATACGTGGCATCATCACCATAATTCAGGTTATATGCAGCTAATCCCAACAGATCTACATAGCAAAGTGAAACATACCGGTGGAGTAGCAACGAAAAAATGTCCAAAGGGAAAATAAATTATGGTTGCCAATATTATTGATTTTAAAGGACCAATTGATGAAATCTCAGTCACTAATTTTGAAAATGAGATAGGAAACTCTCTTCCAAATGACTATCGTAATTTTCTAAAGAAATATAATGGGGGTTATCCTGATCCTGATGCTTTTCTTTTTTTAAATGATGAAGAAGATGGCTCATCTGTTGATCGATTTCTTAGTTTAGGCTGTGAAAAACATCATGACCTAAGAAATTACTTTATTGATTATAAAGATAGGATTCCTCCAAAATTTTTGCCAATAGCTCATGATCCAGGTGGTAATTTGATATTGATTTCTTTATCAAACGATAATCCTGGGGTATTTTTCTGGGATCATGAATTTGAAGCAGATGAAGGAGAATTGCCAGATATGAGTAATGTTCATCTCATAAGCCATACATTCACTGATTTCTTATCAGTTTTATATAAGTTGGAAATTTAATTATCTAATACTAGAACGATGTAATAATCTTCCGGTTATTAAATTGTAATTGTCCGGCTAATTAACTTGCCGGACAATTAATTACTCTATTTTATTTCGTTGTATAATCCCTAATCAGCTCCCGCATTCTGAGCTTAATCTCACTGAGCTGGTCTTGCTGGCTCTGGTACTGTTGTTATGGGACAGCGATGTGCCGGCGGAAATCCGCGAGTATCAGCATGGCCGGAGAGGTGCAGACCCAGTATGCGGTCAGCGCCCCGACCGGGGAACCGCTGGCGCTGTTCGACCCGGCAGGGAAACGGGTGTGGCGGCGGCCGAAGCAGTCCCTGTACGGGCTGCGGCTGGGCGGACCGGGAGAAAACCCCCAGCTCGATCCGGGCCTCCGATTCGCCGGGCAGTTATGGGATGAAGAGTCGGGGCTCTGCTACAACCGGCACCGCTTTTACTCACCGGAAGGCTGTTGTTACCTCAGTCCTGATCTCCTGGGATTGCTAGGTGGATTGAACCCATATTCATACGTGAATAACCCAACAACATGGATAGATCCATTCGGGTTGGCAGGGTGTTCGACCAAACTGGGTAAAAACATGATGGAAGATATGGGATTGCCGCGTTCAACTAAATGGAGTGGTCATCAAGCTCACCATGTTATACCGAAGGAATTAGCAAATCATCCTGCTTTGAAAAAAATTAATTACGATATTGATGTTGCTGCCAACGGAATATTTTTAAGAAAAGTTGATGATGGTGTTAGTGCAATGGCAAGACATCAGGGCAACCATCATGGATATACAGATGCAATGAGGAACGCTTTAGATAAAATAGATCTTAAACAATCAAAAGAAGCTATATCGAAACAAGTAGCTAACATACAAAATATAGCCAAAAAAGGAATGACGGACGGAAATATAATTAGATCTAAAGATATGTATAACACGAAAATATTTGGTAAAGATATTAATCAAATAGGCAGACAAAGAGTATTTGATCGTTGGAGTGAAATATTAGGGTGATATCAATGAATGAAACAATAGATTTTTATATGGAGCCAATGATATTTTTTAAAAGCTCTGATTTTCTTTCAGGTTCTTCTGGTAAATTAGAAGAGTATGAAATTATAGAAGATAAAGACGATGCTATAAAACTTCTTTTTGATCAAGATGTTCCGAGTTCATATATAATTTGGGGCGATTTTTTTTCTGAACTTGTATCTGAGTTTTATCTTCATGATGATTATAAAAAGGCAGAAAAAGATATTCTTGATAGAACTAGAGTGTCAACTGAAGATTATGTAAAGGAAAATATCAGAAAGAGAAAATTATATCTGATGAGAAAAAAACAAGGATTAGCTGACAATGCAGAATATGATTCTTTTTTAGAAGAAGTTGGCGATGAGTGTCACTATATGTTAAATATGATTAGTATTTATCGATATTTATTTTCTTTGAATAAGAATTCTAAATTGGAGGAAATATTCTCCATATTTAAGAAAGGTTTTATGCCATGTGGTATTACTGAGGATAAAAAAATAGTCGTTTTTAATCCAATGGTATTAAAAAACAGTTGATATAGAAGACATATCATCATGAAAAAGCCGGAAAGCTCCCCGTGATCTTTCCGGCCTTTTTTATTTTTATGCTTAAAATAAATATTTTACAGGTTGATATTATATATAAAATATATAAATTAAAAACAAAAAAATATAAAATAAATAATAAGAAAAACAAAGAAATAATACAGAAAAATATAAAACTCATAGCAAATATATACATAAGATATATTTTTGCTATTTTATTCTGCTTTCTCTCTAAAACAGCAAAAAGCCGGAATCTCTTCCGGCTGGAGTTACAATAAAAGCTGAAGGGTCAGGTGGTTTCTTTATACATGTAACTGCCCTTAATCCCCCAGGAATGTAAACTATGAGCATATTTAATTTAAAAACTATATTACCTCCTCCTGTATCTCCGAATGAAGCAGGTCAAAAGGGGAAATGGCCATTGATAGATAATAACTACCATTTTACTAATGATTTCATTGAGTTCATAAATTGCTATGGGACAGGAAGAATAGCTAACTTTATTAATATATTTAATCCATTTAGTGAAAATGATGATCTAAATTTCTTCAATCAGAAGGATTTGATTATTGAGGATTTTAATTATTTAATTGAGGATGATAAAGATTATTATCAGTTTTCTCTTTATCCTAATAAAGAGGGATTACTTCCAATAGGAGTGCCTGATAATGGTGATTATATATTTTTGGTTATATCACCAACAGATAGCAGTGATTCATGGAAAATAGCAATTATTGCCTCAAGATCTCCAGAAGTCGAATACAGGCAAGAAGATCTAACATCTTTTTTAGAAGGTGTTTTATCCAAGAAAATAAAATGCATGTCATTCCCTGATAATTTCCCACCTAATAATATAGTATTTGAAAGCATTTAAAAAAATAAGCCGGAAAGATCCGCGTGATCTTTCGGCCTTCTTATAATCTAGCGAGGAGCATACCCACAGTAAGCCAGTGCCGACCGGAGTTTACCGATGGCTCCCTTATAAGAGAATGAATCCAATGGTTTAATTCCGTCTCAAAAAAAACAGCTTATTGCCAAGGTGATATTTTTTATAAAATGAAATTTTCTTTATCCATGATCAGGACAATATTATTGAAATGACGCTTAATGATGCTTTTCATCCACATGAAGAAAATATGATTTTAAAAACAATAATCAGATGGATACGAAAAATAAAATATGGTCTGGTCAAGTGTCTACAACCAAATGTGGGAGAATAAATGAATCAATTATTATGTATTAATGAACGATTATAATTCTTCACTCATGCCAAGATATCTTCATGCTATAGTAGATACCGAGAAGAAAATTAATGAAAAATGGGATTATGAAGGCTCCAGGCATAATATGCCTTATTATCTCTTAGATACGAAATGCCCTAATACTTTGTATTTATTATGTAATAAAAATATTGGGAAATTGGGATTTAATTATTATCAACACAATATGGCTCATATCCTATCTGATAGATTTTTCGATATTATCAATGAATTTAAATTAAGCGTTCATGTTTTAAAAAAATTAATTGCGACATCTATTAAAGATGGAAAAACTATCAATAGCTCATTAAATTATCTTTTTTTACTGACAAGGCGTTATTTCTGAATAAAAAAATTCAATATTGGAAAAAGATAAATATAAAGATAGAAATTTAATTCCTCATAAATTACCTTTTCATAATGAATCATTAAATTATGATATTTTTTCAATACGGACTACTTTATTAGCAGGATTTATCTTTATTTCAGAAAAAGTAGCTAACAAATTAAGTAAATAAAATATCAAAGGAATAAAGCTAATTAAATTAGATGAAGTCTTGAATCACTATTGTGTGGATTTTAGGTACGACATTAAAACTAATGTCAAAAAAGGGAAAATAAAATTACCCTAAGCTAATAGTAAAAAACCAGAAAGATCCCCGTGATCTTTCAGCTTTGTTATTTTTATGTTTAAAACAAATAGATTACAGGGTTAAACTTATATATTAAATATATAATTTAAATCAAAAAAATATAAAATAAATAAGAAGATAAAAAAAGAAATAATACAGAAAAATATAAGATTAATAGCAAATATATACATAAGATATATTTTAGCTATTTTATTCTGTTTTCTCTCTGAAACAGCAAAAAGCCGGCATCGCTTCCGGCTGGCTTCTTTCTTACCGAGGTGAATACCTATACCACGCCAACGCCGACGGATTAGTGCAATGCCAAGGCATCAAGGTAATCATCACGGATATACTGATGCAATAAGCAATGCTCTGGATACAATAAATTTAAATCAATCAATTGATGCCATATCGAAACAAGTAGCTCACATCCAAAATATAGCTAAAAAAGATATGGAGAATGGCAATATTATTAAACCCAAAGATAGGTATAACACTAATATCCAGGGGAAAAACGTAAATTAAAAAGTAAGACAAAGCATCTTTGATCTCTGGAGTAAAATTTTAGGATAATTTAATATGGGTGAGATAATAAATTTTTATATGGAACCTGTTAAATTTTATAAAAGTTCGGATTTTTTATCCAGTTCTATTGAAGAGTTTAATGAATATGAAATTATTCATAATAAAGATATGGCATTAAAGCTTATTTTCGATCAAAACATACCCAACAATTATATGGTTTGGAGTGATTTTTTCTCTGAATAGAGTAAAAACATCCACCCAGGATCAAGTTAAAGAAAATATGAGAAAAAGAAAATGATATCTTATAAGAAAGAAACAAGGGTTAGTTGATAACATAGAATACGATAATTTTCCAAATGAAGTAAATAACGAATGTAATGACAGGTTAAATATGACAAGCATTTATTGATATTTATTTTCTTTTAATCAAAACACTAAATTAGAAACCCTATTTTCTATATTCAAAAAATGAATTATGCCGTGCGGTATAAAGAAAGACAAAAAGGTATGAGTTATTTTTAATCCTATCCTTTTGAAGAATAGTGAACAAATAGAGAGAGAACAGAGTCTGACACTGGCCCCTTACTGGCTTGACGGGCACGCTATCGCCGCTCAGGCCGCCGAGAAACTGGGTTACCGCGCCGTGGCTGACGCTATTCGCGATGAACTCCGGGCATTTCTTGACCGCCTGCCGGTTTTACAGCGCCTGTCTTTCTCCGATATGAGCCCGTTTATCTCAGACGCCACGCTGAACTGGCTTCATCCCCCGGCGGTGACCGCCGTCAACAACGGCGCCGCTCAGGAAACGGACTGGAAGCCGCGCTCAACGCCGCGGAGCAACATCAGCAACAACTGACCGAACCCCGGGATCACTTCTACGGTCAACTGCTGACGGCCCAGTTACTTGAGCAGGCGGAGTTGAAAACAACCTGACCCACAGCG
>NZ_JAZGJN010000158.1:0-5755 GCF_038085095.1 Photorhabdus sp. P32
ATCATAATATAAACTCCAAAATTTAATCTAACCCGTTGATAAATAACTTATATCACTCCAGAATACATATAATAAGCTATTCATCTTGACCATATGAAATTGTAACCATTTTCACTAGAAAACAAGGTGTTTATCAGGAATTTATCCAGCACTTAGATAACATATACAGCATTTTTTATGCCATATTGACGCTTTATCTAATACATATAACTATAGATGCCATTAATGTATTGTCAATAAAATAAAAAAATAAATTTAATTAATTTAAAATCAATATTTTATTACCCAACAAAAAATAAAAAAGATATGATATCCTGTAATGAACAGGATATTTCAGTAATTTTTTCCATTGAACATAATGACAGACATGAATAATAATGAGGAATAAACAGCTATTTCCCTCTACGAGTTAAAAGATAAAATCGATAACATCATCTCAAAAACAGAGATAATTTATAACATTTTAATACTATATTTTGTGGAAATAACAAGCGGTATATTAATCAAGTGATGATTTATAAGCAGCATTATAATAACATTCTATCTTCCCATTATAACAACAAGAATATAAAATAAATCTCAAACAATTATCTTATTAAATTGACCATGAGACATTAATTATCACTTTATTATTTATTAAAAATTAAATATAACCACCCTCAGTGAAATAGATTTACTTTAATCAAAGTAAATATGAAACTAACAACAATTACTATGCCGAAATAATATTATAAAAACGTGGTGTCAATGTTAACTATACCACGCCTTTATTATCAAACTTAATATCATTCCCCCATATGGAAAAACAGACGAATTAACACTATTTAAATGATCGAGGCTTATCTATAATCCCTGGATAACCAATTCATTATATCCTCAACAATAGGAGTAATCTGCAAAATACCTTCACTATTTCTAAATCCATGACTTAGACCCGGGTATTGATAAAAGGTAATATTATCTTTCTTTAATTGCTCTTCCATTTTTATCGCCGAACTAGCGCTGACTGAATTATCATTTAGTGTTTGAATAATCAATATAGGTCTTTTAGTCTGACTTAACACTTTATATTGATCAATACCAAGTGAGACTCTCCACCAATTAGCACCGTGATTGCTCATTTCTACGTGATCCATATTATTCCCAGTCGCTACTTTTTGCTGAAAATCCCTAAATCCTTTAATTTCTTCATCGATATACTCCGGTGGTATCTCACTCTTCATACTATGAATAACATCATCAGCGAAATACCGACCTCCACCATTCAGTGACACAGTTTTATCAATATAATTGACTTGTGATGTAATTAAATTAGCAACTATTGCCCCTTCACTGCCACCCAATATAATGATCTTGTTATATTTATTCTGATGTTTCAAATCACCAATGATCTGAATATAATCCTCAATCTCATATAAGCCTTGGGGCAATCTGAACGTTCAACAGCATCAGACCAAGGGAGTGATGCATTAATGCCATATTTTTCCACAGTTAGAACGTCACTATCAGGATAAATATCACTGAACGTGTCATTCACAAACTTATTATTAGCGATACTATTACAATCAGAGCCCTGTATTAGCACTAATAGATTCTTACCACCTCTTTGCTTAAGATAGTAAGTTATTTCACTACCATCATGACGGAAAAACTGTTTATGCGTATTTGTATTTGAGTAAGCGAAACCTATACAACATGAAAAAAGCAGAACAGACGTCAGAATTCTCTGTCGTAAATTAAAACAATATGCTTTCATTAATCTCTCCTTTAACTGACATATACAAAGACCACAAATTGACGATATTGTTCCTGTCAGAAAAAGTTTTAAAATTCGAAAGCAAGGCTCAGAGTTTTTTTACCCCAGTTGTTAACTATAATCATTAAAACATCCATACATTTGGCGAGAAGAAATGACAACAACTTTATCCACAAAAATCATATTACCCGATAATTATCATACCCACGATTTTTTCGCATTTCATCAAAGGGATAAACAAAATATCTCTGAAATTGTGGAACAGAATAAAGTTCAAAAAGGAATTATATGGGATGGCAAGCCTGCGGAATTAACCATCGCTATTAATGCAAAAAACGCACATATACAACTCAAGATTGATGGTAACACAACAGACTCTGATGAGCGCTTATCTGCTTTAGCATCACATATGCTAGGGCTTCTACAACCTGTTCATCTATTTGAGTGTTTATATCAAGAACACCCGATTATTGGTTCACTGATTGCTAGACAATCAGGTTTAAGAATTTATCAATCGGCTACACCATTTGAAGCATTAAGTTGGGCGGTTATCGGCCAACAAATTAGCGTCAGTGCTGCTATATCTATTCGGAGGAGATTTATCCAGACCGTGGGAGTTCAGCATTCTTCTGGACTATGGTGTTTTCCAACATTCAAACAAATACTCAATCATTCAGAAGAGGAATTACGCCAATGCGGATTTTCTGCCAGCAAAGCTAATGCATTGATCCGCTTAAGTCAATTAATTGAATCTGGCAAATTAACATTAGCAATCTCTGATGATGAGCAAGATATTCAGCAGCTAACAAATAATTTACTCGCGATAAAAGGCATTGGTATGTGGACAATTAACTATTCCCTGTTACGAGGATTCAACTATTTAAATGGCTCATTACATGGTGATGTCGCAGTAAGACGTAATATCCAAAAATTGTTTAATCAAAATGAAAAAGTTTCCGCAGAACAAGCAGAAAAATGGCTGGCAGCTTTCTCTCCCTGGAAAGCTCTATTAGCCGCGCATTTATGGCGACAAGAATCAAGTGCAGGATATTGATGTTGTTGTTAGTTTTCATTTTGTAGTTGGTATGGTACATCGCTGCTATTGAACGATTAACTCTGAAAATAATTCTTTTTGTGCATAGAAATTCCACGATAGGGCTTTCAAGGTTTTTTGGGCATCAAAATATTGTAATATTTACTCATTTACTTTTTGGGTAATTTATTAGATTTCTAAAACTCCTAAATATAATATCGACAATCTTGTCTATAAAATAAGGAGGATTTTCCTCCTTATCAGTGCATATTTAGCAAACAAGTTTTAGCTTAGGGTAAACAATACTTCGAAACTCAGCCGGAATCTTTTCCTTAATATCTGCTAAAATTCTGTTATCTGCTCCAATAACCTCTATAAGTTCATTAATAATAGAGTCTAATTTCTCAGCTCTATCCCATTGAACTTTATAAGCCCCCGCATTTATCTTTTGCTCTACTTTCTGTAATTGTTTATTTTCTTTATATACATATTTCATTTTAATAATATTCACTTCGTTATCTATATTTTCTTTATAGGTGATAATCATATGGATATCATTAGATTTCTTTATGGTTTCAATGCTGTCGTATTCGCTCTCAAAAATAGCAGTTATGAGCTCATCGGGTTGAACACCTCTCACCAAACAAAAGGCTACCATTCTTTCTATAATCTCGTTTACTTTTAATGAGTCGATCATCGTATCATCCTCTTAACTTCTTCAAGTATCCCCGCTATTGCATCTATTGATTTTAGCAATGTTTTATTATCCCGATCCTTAACCGTCCCGTATATCTTGGATAATTTACTATTAATGAAGCGAACAACAATACCATCATTAACATCCGTTGTCTTTAGATTAAGAATATAGCGATTAAAAACATGGTAAAGCTCAGAGCCTTTTTCATCAATACCATTTTCAATCAAAAGATTAGCAACCTCATCCTGTATTCGTGTACTCAAGATTTGTCTCATCATTTTTCTTGCTTGCGCAGGTCGCTTCTCTATCAACTCAGGGTCTATTAATTTAGCAGCTTCACGAATTTCATTCTCTACAAGAGAATCTTTCAAATTTTCAAGTACATCTAATGGTAGATCTACTCCCGATTGAATAATTTTATTTATATTTTCGGATACTGATGCATTTATCTCTGCTCTCTTTCTCTCAAATAATTCATTAAAATCTATATCGTCAAGGTATGAATCTTTGTCACTAACAAAAGCACCCTCACTATTTATACTAGCTAATGAATTTTCTCTCTCAATATATTCTCTATCACTAAATGTATATTCCCGGACACTTCCTCTTTTAGCTCTATCAACTTCCTTCTGAAATACATTCCACATTGTGTTCAGTCCAATTTCTTCGTGGAATATTACTAATCCATTGTTATCAATTTCAAAGGCTGTTATTTCATCATCAGGTATTACACGCAATATTCTACCAACCACTTGCGCAAATGCATTAATACTTCTATATGGCCTGAATATAGCCAGAATACTTAAGTACTTATGATCATAACCCTCCATCAGCATATTAACTGAAATTACAACATCGCATTGATGATTTTCAATATCCCTAAAAGCTCTAAATAATTCCTCAGAAGACATTTCACTATGAACAATAATAGAACTTAATCCCTTTTCTTTATACCAATGATATAAATCTTCTGCATGAGAAATACTACAACCTACAGCCAATATTTTATGGGGCACCTTACTAGATAATTTCTTTAACTCATTTAATTTTAATATGCTATATTCAATAACATCTTTTGAGCATTCCTCTGACAGAGCAACGCTTTTCTCTATCCACTCTTTATCTTTAAATGCTAATACCTCTTCCTTTGATAACTTAACCTCCTCATTTTCTTTTATAGAGAAATACAACTCATGGGCATTAACTGTCTCTTTTCTTAACCATTTAACATAGTTATTTTTCATAACCTCTGAAAGAGGAGTTTCATGTATTTTTTCTCCTGGAATTTCTTGCTTATCACCTCGATATGGTGTTCCTGTAACATGAAGTATCTTAGCTTCACAGAAATATCCTAAAACCTCACGCCAACTCTGCGCAGGAGCATGGTGAGCCTCATCAATAATAATGAAATCAAAAAAATCCTGTGGTACTCTACTTATTAGGCTTGTCTCTCTCCTACTTGATACTCGATGTATATTAGAGTAAATAATATGACTGGCAAACAAATGCTCATCACTGATATCTTGAAGATATTCATTCACCACAGGAATATCTTTACTATTAAATATAACATCACAATTCACCCAAAAATTATCCTCTAAAACCTCTTGCGTTTTTCGTATACTATCTTTAGTAACAAGCCCAGGAGTTATAATGAGAACTCTTTTATTTGATACGCCATATGGCGCAATAGAAATCAAACCACTCTTCCCTGTACCTGTAGGTAGTACTACTAATGCTTCTTTATTATCTGGTTGACTAAAATAGTCTCTAATCTTGATGTATGCCTCAATTTGAGGCGTTCTTAATTTCTTATTTCCCTCAATATTAACTGCTGTATTAAAAAAATAAGTCATACATACTTCCCTTATTCCAACAATTATCGCCATAAATATTAAAATGATTTACTTGCATATCACTGCAATATCTCTCTGCATTCATAAAGAGAATAGTCGTCTATTCCATGAATCACATACTAATTATATCTCAATGTAACCAACATTAAACTCATATCTATATAGAATAGTCGACATATCGTGACCAATAGCACGTATTTTAAATAAATTGATTTACACTCTCGTTGATAATTATTTTATTTACGTTATCTATTCTAATGAAAACCTAATAATATCTTACAGTATTTAATTTTTATTAATAATTTTACCATGTAAAGAAATGACTATGATGATGCTATATCTTCATACATTCTATAAGATTTACCCATAAATTAAAAATGGATTTTCTAATTTCAACACGAGCCGATGAGTCA
>NZ_JAZGJN010000159.1:0-5886 GCF_038085095.1 Photorhabdus sp. P32
ACTCGATTATTTAATACATAACTGATTCACTAATAAAAGAAATTTATTCATAAAAAATAATTTTTCCGTCCAGAGAAAATATTTATTCATTTTTAAAATAAAAAAATAAACCATTATTCTATTTTAATAATTAACTTTATTTTACATATCAGACTTTATATACTTTTATTAATATTGCATTGATTTAAGGATATTTTTTAGTTAACGGAATAAATTGTTTAAATTAATTTATTGTTCCCAAATCTTCTTCTTATATATTTTCATTTATAGGAGTATTTATGTCATCTCATGAAATTAGAAAAACAGTATTCAGCCCCTCTCCGTGGGAAAATAAAATGGGGTATTCGAGAGGAAAAAGAGTTGGCAATCAGATCTTTATTGCAGGATGTGTCGCTTCAGATGGCGATGGAAATGTTATGGGAGAAAATGCTTACGAGCAAACTCTATTTATCATAGAAAAAATTGAGAAATATTTAAAAGAACTTGGTGCAGAACTGACTGATGTTGTCAGCACAGTAACACATTTAACAGATTTCCAATATTTCGATGATTACTGTCGGGCATTTAATGAAAAATTTAGCGATATACGTCCAGTCAATACCACCATTGCCGTTAAATCGATGGTGAAGCCAGAACATTACGTTGAAATTACGACTATTGCTATCGACAGCAAATAGTTAAATTAAAGAATAATACCAATGGTAATTGATCTACTGGAGGCTTGGCATGAACAAAATTAGCGTGCTCCCCGGTTCCAATCTTAATGGGGAAATAGTCATACCATCATCTAAGCCTCATATCCAAAGAGCGCTACTATTAGCATTGTTGAATGAAGAAACAACAACCGTAAATAACATATCGTGGTGTACCGAAACAGAGGATCTGCTTATCGCGTTACAACAGTTTGGATTGCAAATTCAGGATCGAGGTGAAAATCATATTATATTGAAAGGAACACATCCAATATATCATTGCAATGGGATTATTAATGCTAATGGCTCTGGTATGTTGTTTAGAATCAGTGTCGCTTTAGCGTCACTGACAGAAAAAGAAGTTTATATAAAATGCAATGACTCATTGTTTAACAGAGAAAGCCTGTATGATGAATCATTTTTTTCATACCTGAATGTCTTTGCGGAAAAGCGAGAAGAAAATATCGTCATCGTTTCCAGGAGAATATATCCGTCACAATCACCATTAAACTTCAATAAGAGTACGCAATTCCTGTCATTCTCTCTTCTTGTTTCGCCATTTATTAAAGGGAAAAGTATTATCATTAACAATAACGGCGAAACTAAGAATGGATATGTCGATATAACAATTAAAATGATGGCGTTACTGGGAAGTAAAATCACCCGAATAGGCAGCACATTTATTTCAACTGAATATCAGTCAAAGGATATTACTATCAACATCCCTTCGGATTTTACATCACTAAGCTACATCGCTTCGTCAATATTAAGTATTAATCGACCAAGTAAAGTCACCATAAAAAATTATTATCTGGGTAATACCATTAATGAAAAAGTATTATTTGACATATATAAAAAATTTGGCATGAATTTAATCTACAATCCAATTAAGAATGATCTTAATATCATCTTAGAGGAGGAACATAACACTATTACAGATGAAATCCATTTAAATGAACTCCCTTCGGTTGCCACTAATATTATCTCGGCAGCGATTAATGGCAATGGAGATATCACATTTTCCGGTCTTAATGCTATAAACAATCATAAATGTCAACGAGCATTTATTATCAACGAAAATATACGCATGATGGGAGGAAAAAGTTATTTAATTTTTAATGATACTGGCGCTTTCAACAAAATAAGGATTAACGGTAACGGACCATTAAAAGGCGGCGTTGAAATATTCAGTTATTATGATCATCGAATTTGCGCATCTAATATTATTGCATCACTAGGGGCAAGAGAACCAACAACCATTCATCATATACATAAACTCGATGATGGTTTTCCTGGATTTATTCAATCCTTAAGCTCTCTCGGGGCTAGAATAAGTTAGCTAACAGTATAATAAGCGAGATAAAAATATGAAGTATTATGGTAATAATCATCCGCCATTTATCGAAATAAACAAAACCAAATCACTAAATGGTTCAATAACTTTACCTGCCTCAAAAAGCTCTTCAACTCGCGCCATTCTGACTGCATCATTAACGGAAGGTACAAGTAAAATAAATAACCTGGCATCAGGGAACAATACAACAGCAATGAAATTAAACTGTTCCCATTTAGGGGCATCATTTAATAGTGATATTATAGGGACAATCGTAGAAGGCATAGATGTCAGAAAAATTGATAAAAAAATCATCTTTAACCCTGGTAATTCTGGCGTTGTATTACGGCTATTAATGGGTGTATCCGGTTATTTGCCTGATACTGAATTTATTACAGAATACAGTCACTCGTTAGGTACACGATCACAATCAGAAATGGTCAATGCACTAAAATTACTCAATATTCAGTGCACCGCAGTTGGGCCTGATTCACTTTTACCAATAAGTATGAAATCAGATAGAAACATCGGTAGTTACACTGAAATTTCATGCAGAAAAAGCTCTCAATTCCTGAGTGGATTACTTTATTTAGGTGCTATTAGTGAACGAGATCTGCAAATAAAAGTCACCGATACCATTACCGCGCCATCGATGGTTCACACGACAATTAATAACTTACGCAAAGCCGGCATTAATATTGAATATGACGATAAATTCCGCAATTTCTTTACGACAGGAAAAAGTCGATTTATCCCATCAGAATTTAGCGTCGGCGCTGATCCAGCCAGCACGGCAGCGATCCTTGCACTTTGCGCCTCACTGAATTCTGACGTCACCCTAAACGGTTTCTTTGAGGAAGAATTAGGTAATGGCGCGGTAGTGGATTATTTAATTAACAGCGGAACGAAAATCAGCTTTACCAGAGAAGATTGTCTCAATATTCGCTCTGGCGGCACCCTAAAAGCGCAGGATTTCGATGGCTCATTGGCGCCAGATGCTGTACCTGCACTTGCTGCATTAGCTGCGTTTGCCGACGGTAAAAGCGTTTTCTATAACATTGAACATATCCGCTATAAAGAATCAGACAGAATTTCTGATTTCCGGCGGGAGTTAGACAAAATAGGGATTAGATCCGAAGAGAAGCTAGATCAATTAATTATTTATGGCAACCCATATGGATATAAAGGCGGTGTTATTGTTGATGGTCATTACGATCATGGATTAATCATGGCGCTCACAACCATAGGTTTACATTGTGATGAACCCCTCATTATTAGTGAGCCATATCATGTTGGTCAAACCTATCCAGAGTATTTCGCCGAAATATCCACATTAGGCGCTGATGTGAATGAATTAAAATATTCTGGCCCTATACCAGAAGACGTTTAAACATCATTGATAACTCTTAACCAAAGGAATTCACTATGTGTGGAATTGGTGGTATTTTTAATACAGAAAACAGGCTTATTGATGATATTGAAAATAAGCTACAGATTATAATGTCAAAAATAGCGCATCGAGGTGATGCATCTCGGTTTAATGAGAAGGTTGTCAGAAATAATTTTGCAATCGCAACCAACAGACTTGCCATTGTCGAACGTGATTCAGCCTATCAACCCATATCAAATCAAGAACATGATCTTCATCTTGTGTTGAATGGTCAAATTTATAATTATAAGTCGCTTCGAGATGAATTAACTAAACAAGGTTATCAATTTAAAAATGGTGGTGATGCAGAAGTCACCCTAATTGCCTATATTTGCTATGGCAAGTCATTTATTAAAAAATTAGATGGCATGTTTAGTTTTATTCTATTTGATAATAAGAATAATAAATTCTTATTAGGAAGAGATCATGTCGGAATAAAGCCACTCTATTACACCCAAAAAGAGGGTAACTGGTATGTGGCGTCAGAAATAAAATCATTAATCGAATTTAACTCAGAAATTAAACCCGTTGAACCCGGTTCAATTTTCGACGGCTTTACCAGTGAGAAATATATTAGCTACGACACCAATATTTCTGCAAGCAATGACAATTTCGAACAGGCAAAAGAAAAAGTCTATTCACTGTTAGATAACGCCGTCAGAAAGCGGGTTGACACAGATTTGCCCATATCAATTATGTTTAGCGGCGGCATAGACAGCACCATTGTGCTGTATCTTGCACACAAATATCACCACGATGTTACAGCAATTTCATTTGGATTACCCGGCTCAAAAGACATTGAAATTGCCCAAAGATATTGCTCTGAGAATAAGATAAAACACATTATATATACGTTTACTCAGGAAGAATTACTCAATAACATCCAAGATGCTGTCTATTATGGTGAGTTTTTCGAACAAATCGATGCAATTGACTCAAATATTGCTCACTTTGGCTATTATATTGCTAACCGTCTTGGCTTTAAAATTGCTTTATGTGGAGAAGGTAGTGATGAAATTTTTGCTGGCTACGATTTATTTAAAACGTATCCCGATCCCCTCCATCTTTCTCTATATCGATTAAACAATCTTCATAGGACTGATTTACAAAGAGTTGATCGAGCAAGCATGAGAAATACTGTTGAAGCAAGGGTTCCCTTTATGGATTCAGCACTGGTTCCTTACGTTTTAAGCCTGGATTTCTCTTACAAACTCAATAATGGAGTAGAAAAACATATTTTACGTGAAGCATTCAGAGGAAAAATACCCGAATATATCATTGACAGACCAAAAATAAGAATGCCAGATGGTAGCGGTGTAAAAAATACTATCATTGATTACATTAAAGAGGTTAAATGTGATCTACCAGAGAGCATTGTTGACAAACTTAATTCTATCGGTTTAACCAATCAAAGCTCTCTCTATTTCGCTGAAAAATATCTCGCTTTTGGTTATCCACTACCAAAAGAACGTTTCAAAGAATCTGGCAAAGATTTTTCAGAATCTGGTTACTTTAATTTCATATCGTAATTTAACCATTATGTTGATTGCTGCATTGTTTATTCTGCTAACAATGCAGCCATTTGAAAATAGAAAATAGAAAATAGAATTTTTTACTTTTATCAATTAACATTAAATTGAAAATCAATATCTCTTTTTAAAAAATCATAATCAATAATTTCAACGTTCTTATTCTTTGACATAATTATCCCTTTTTCATTCAAACTCTTAATAGCTCTATTTAATTGCCTGACTGAAACACCTAAAACAGATGCTAAATCTTCCCTTTTCTCTAATACCAACACAGTTCCATTTCTTTTAGAATGATAGTAAAGAAATCGCTTTAACTTATCCTCAACAGTTAAAAATACGCTCGTTCGAAATAAAGAAGACTCAAAAAGCTTATTACTGAGTTGTTTACAAACAAATTGAAGAAACCCAGGATCTGTTAATCCAAATATTCTTACCGTCTCTAACGGAATTGATAGCAGTACTGCTCGCTCCTGAGCAAAGACAGTATTAATTATGTTATCGCCTTGGGAATGAAAAAGCTCTAAATCTCCAATAAGAAAAAGAGGAGTAGCAAAGGCAAAAACAAAAAATTTTCCATTAATATTATAAAACTCAACCTTTAGTTTACCCTCAACTAAAATATAGATATGAGTAAAAATTGATGACTGGTGTATAAGATAGGTATTTTTATTAACTTCAACCACATCTAATTTTGGCATAAATGCTGCTGGAAGAATGCTATCAAGATGATATTTATCAACATAATCTTTCAATTTATTCTCTTTATCCCGATACATATCTAATCCACTATGTCTTAAATTACGCCATAACTAAGTATACCCGTTATCTTCCAAGTTGCCTCTTTGTTGGCTGCACTTACTCACCACAGTCACATAGGGTACAGATTACAGATTACAGATT
>NZ_JAZGJN010000160.1:0-5931 GCF_038085095.1 Photorhabdus sp. P32
AATTTTTATATTTAATGATAATGAATATTATTTATATTTATAAAATAATCAATTCAGACCTTGCCAGAAAAACCTGTCTGGATTAGTTTTATCGCTTTGTGAATGAGAGAGACACTTATGAAACATAATCTGGCCGAGCTTTCCACAGAGGATATGGATAAAGTGAATGCTGACTTGGCAGCCTCCGGTGTAGCTTTTAAGGAACGTTACAATATGCCAGTACTTCCCGATACGGTTGAACAAGAGCAATCCGAGCATCTACGGCAATATTTTCAACAACGTTTAGTGCATTATCGCCAATTATCCAAACAATTTTCCCGTTTACCCTACGAGCCCAAAAACCGCTGATCAGCCAGTAAGAATGGGTAACCACCGGATAACCGGTGGTTATATCCAATTACTGATCGGCAAACCTATCCGTTGCACTAATAAGTTGATGTAAAATACCCGGCTCATCAAATGAATGTCCTGCTCCTTCAATGACATATAATTCCGCTTCCGGCCATGCCTGCGCCAGATCCCAAGCATTTTGCACCCGACAAGCCATATCATATCGGCCATGAATGATAACTGCCGGAATATCCCGTATAACGTCAATATTATTCAGCAGTTGCTGCTCCTCATTCATAAACCCCTCATTGATAAAATAGTGGTTCTCAATTCGAGCAAATGCTAGGGCAAACTCATCTTCTGTAAAACATTCCACGCTATCTGAAGGAAGCAACGTTACCGTCTCCCCTTCCCACAAACTCCAGAGACGAGCAGCTTCTAATTGAACCTGACGATCATCACTGGTCAATCGCTTATTATATGCTCCGATAACATCCTTTCGTTCTTCCTCCGATAAAATAGATACCGTTCGTTGCCATTTGTCAGGGAAGAAATTAGAAGCGCCATCCTGATAATACCAGTACAACTCTTGTGGCCTCAGCAAGAAAATTCCCCGAAGAACTAATTCAGAAACGCGTTGAGGGTGAGTCTGGGCATAAACTAAAGATAAAGTTGAACCCCACGAACCGCCAAATACCAGCCATTTTTCCACGCCCATCAATTGACGTAAACGCTCAATATCTTCAACTAAATGCCAAGTGGTATTATTTTCCAAGCTGGCATGAGGTTTTGAACGCCCACAACCACGCTGATCAAACAGCATGACATGATATTTCTTGAGGTCGAATAACCGACGGTGATAAGAGGCAATACCACCGCCTGGCCCGCCATGAATAAACACAGCAGGCTTACCTACAGGATTACCACACAATTCCCAATAAATTTGATGACCATCGCCTGTATCCAAATAACCCGAACGATAAGCTTCACAAGCCGGATATAATTTTCTCAATTCTGACATAACACTTCCTTTACTGACTAACACCAAACCTGGTATCCGTCTATACCCGTTATCTTTCAAGTTGCCTCTTTGTTGGCTGCACTCACTCACCCCGGTCACATAGTTATCTATGCTCCCGGGGATTCGCTCCCTTGCCGTCGCGATGCATCTTGAAATCCATTGGGTATAATGACGGGTAGAGATAACTAGCAGAAAATGTTATTTCAATTCGCTATAGCTAATCGTATTTTGCTGACAATCAACGACAACACGGTAATCTTTGTCACGCTTAGAACCACGAACAGTCAGCGGAATTTTTAATATATCTTTAT
Organism: Photorhabdus sp. P32; assembly: GCF_038085095.1. Taxonomy (NCBI): domain Bacteria; kingdom Pseudomonadati; phylum Pseudomonadota; class Gammaproteobacteria; order Enterobacterales; family Morganellaceae; genus Photorhabdus; species Photorhabdus sp. P32. The sequence goes on from NZ_JAZGJN010000160.1 coordinate 1,663, forward strand.
CGCCAGTAATATTTTCCGCCTTTATCCACACCACGGGCTTAGACGTTCCCAACTGCGTTCTGTCTTCTGACCAATGGTGAATACGGTTTTGCAGAAAATCACGCTTTACTTGAGCGGCAATTTGCGATTTGGTTAAATTATCGCAAGAAATAAATTTATCAACACGTTTGTTCTCCGATACAGCGGATATTGTGAATGAAACAGTGAGCAAAAGTGCAGCACCCGATAGGCCAACTCTGTTAATGATATGACATGCTTTCATACTACCTCCCGTTAATATCTCAAAATAAGAGATTAAATATGGAGCTAAACTAACATGTCAGGTAAAACAAATGTGTGACTATTGTTAAATAAATAATTTAATTATGTTCATTTTTCATCATCAAACACTACATTAACCTGCTCTTTTCCTCGATACTGTTCACGAATTTCTTGTGCAACCAACGCAATCGCTTCCCCACTGCTCATTCCTTCAACCATCAATTGCTGAATTTTTTCTACTGCTCGTTGCTGTTCCTGATGGGATAAAGCTGGCATATCTGAAAACATGATAATAACCTCTATAAAGTGATCTATGCCGAAGAGTATAGCGATTTTTAACTCAAGTCAGGAGTGGATTTCTATGTTAATCTGTAGGGATTAAAATCAAGACCAACTTTTTACATTACAACTGCTAAACCAACATCATTATGAGTATTTCACTACAAAAACGACAATTACCCTATCAACCAGACGCTGCCATCAACTATTTCGCGCCGATTTCAAACCAGTCTTGGGCAATGCTGCTCCATTCTGGTTCTGCCGACCATCCTCATAATCGGTTTGATATTCTGGTTGCAGAGCCACGGATAACATTACTCAGTCATAATAAATCAACTGAAATAAATGAAAATGGCGATAACTATATTACTAAAGAAGATCCCTTTTACCTGCTAAAAAGGCAGCTAGAGAAATTAAATATTACGGCAAAACTTGATCCTGATTTGCCATTTCAGGGTGGCGCACTCGGCCTATGGGGATATGATCTTGGGCGTTATATTGAAGAATTACCATCACAAGCCAAAAATGAGCTGTCATTTCCAGACATGGCAATAGGTATTTATGACTGGGCACTGATTGTTGATCATCATAAAAAAGAGGTGATTTTATGCAGTTACAGTGATGTTGATACGCGCCTGAACTGGCTTACTTCTCACCAACTTTCACCAAAAGCAGCTTTTACGTTGACCAGTGAATGGCAGTCAAATATGAGCGCCAAACAATATAATGAGAAAATTAACTGCATTCATCAATATCTGTTAAGTGGTGATTGTTATCAAGTTAACCTGGCACAACGATTTTGCGCTGATTACCAAGGAGATGAATGGCAAGCATTCATAAAACTTAATGAGAGCAACCGCGCCCCTTTTTCAGCTTTTATTCGTTTACCGGAAAACAGCGTTATCAGTGTCTCTCCTGAACGTTTTTTACTGCTGGAAAATAAACAAATTCAAACTCGCCCGATTAAAGGAACATTACCGCGCTTAGGTGATACAGAAAAGGACGCCCTGCAAACTGAAAAATTAGCGACTTCGAAAAAAGACCGGGCCGAAAATCTGATGATTGTCGATTTACTGCGTAATGATATTGGCCGGGTAGCCACACCGGGGTCAGTTAAAGTTCCTGAATTATTTATGGTTGAACAATTCCCTGCCGTTCATCATCTGGTTAGCACAATCACCGCAACATTGCCAAATGAACAACATGCTACGGATCTATTACGTGCCTGTTTTCCCGGCGGTTCTATTACCGGAGCTCCTAAAATCAGAGCGATGGAAATAATAGAAGAGCTTGAACCTCACCGCAGACATGGATATTGTGGTTCAATTGGCTATATTAGTTTCTGTGGCACAATGGATAGCAATATCACCATTCGTACCCTCTTAACGGAGAAAGAAAAAATATATTGCTGGGCCGGTGGCGGAATCGTTGCCGACAGCATTGCTGAAAAAGAGTATCAGGAAACATTTGATAAGTTGAATCGTATTTTGCCGCAACTAGGGAAAATAAAAGTAATATGATATCTCTGTCTGATTTCGTTAACAGATTTCAGTTACAACTTCCACTACCACCTAAACGGCTTTTAGATAATAACCGCCATGCTGCGGTGTTATTACCGATCATCTGCAAACCGAAACCAACATTATTATTGACCCGACGCTCCGATACCTTACGATCGCATGCCGGTCAAGTCGCCTTTCCTGGGGGAGTTGCTGATCCTCAAGATAAATCAATAATCGCGACAGCATTACGAGAAGCGGAAGAAGAAGTTAACATACCTCCTCAAAAAGTTCAGATTCTGGGGCAACTGGCTCCTTTAAATAGCATCAATGGCTATCTGGTGACACCTATTGTCGGATTATTGCCTCCCGGATTATCCCTCCACAGCAACCCGGCAGAAGTTTCCAAAATATTCGAAGTTCCGCTATCTGAAGCGCTTTCACTTTCGAGTTACCACTATCTTGATGTTAATCGCCGTGGTCAGCAACATCGTATCTATTTTTACTGGTATCAGCAGCATCTCATCTGGGGATTGACAGCGACGATAATTCATCAATTAGCTCAACAAGTTCAAGTTTGATCCAAATCATTTAAGGATAACCAATTTGTATTTTTTTTACCCATTTTTGTCACTGTTGCTATCATAATTCAAAAAAAACTGTAAACTCCCTTATCAACACTACTAAATCACAGTAAAGTAGCGTACCCCAATATATATAACTATATCTCTATCTTTTTTAAGGAGTCTGGCGTGATTAGCGTTTTCGACATGTTTAAGGTTGGTATTGGCCCATCTAGCTCTCATACGGTTGGCCCGATGAAAGCCGGCAAACAGTTTGTCGACGATCTGGTAAACCAGGGATTAATGCCTTCTATCACGCGTGTAGCCGTCGATGTTTACGGCTCACTCTCATTAACCGGCAAGGGTCATCATACGGATATCGCTATTATCATGGGTCTGGCAGGTAATTTACCCGCCACCGTTGATATTGACTCGATCCCCGGTTTTATTCGTGATGTAGAGCAAACACAGCGTATTAAGCTGGCTAACGGTTTACATGAAGTCGATTTCCCGCGCGATAGCGGCATGGTTTTCCGCAGTGACAATCTGTCATTACATGAAAACGGCATGCAAGTTCACGCATTCGCGGGGGACAAAAAAGTTTATAGCAAAACCTACTACTCAATTGGTGGTGGTTTTATTGTTGATGAAGAACACTTTGGTAAACCCTCTCAGGATACCAAACCCGTTTCATATCCATTCAATTCAGCAAAAGAATTACTGATGAATTGTAATAAAACCGGATTATCTATTTCCGGTTTAATGATGAAAAACGAGCTAGATCTCCACAGCAAAGATGAAATTAATGCCTATTTTGCCGATGTCTGGGATACCATGCAGGCTTGTATTGAACGCGGCCTGAATACAGAAGGGGTTTTACCTGGGCCATTGCGTGTACCACGCCGGGCTGCGGCACTACATCGCATGCTGACCTCATCAAACAATCTATCTAATGATCCAATGAATGTTGTAGATTTGGTGAATATGTTCGCCCTGGCAGTCAATGAAGAAAATGCGGCGGGCGGGCGTGTTGTTACCGCGCCAACCAATGGCGCTTGCGGCATTGTTCCTGCCGTACTCGCTTATTACAACCACTGCATTGAACCTGTAACGCCAGAGCTCTATATCCGCTATTTCCTGGCCTCCGGCGCTATTGGCATTCTTTATAAAATGAATGCATCAATATCTGGAGCTGAAGTGGGTTGCCAAGGCGAAGTGGGTGTTGCCTGCTCGATGGCGGCAGCCGGCTTGGCTGAACTGCTTGGCGGTAGCGCTGAACAGGTCTGTATTGCGGCTGAAATCGGTATGGAACATAACCTCGGCCTGACCTGTGATCCAGTAGCAGGCCAGGTACAAGTACCTTGTATCGAACGAAATGCCATTGCTTCAGTAAAAGCAATCAATGCTGCACGCATGGCTTTGCGCCGTACTAGTGAACCACGAGTTTCTCTCGATAAAGTTATTGAAACCATGTACGAAACAGGTAAAGACATGAATGCTAAATATCGCGAAACATCTCGCGGTGGTCTGGCAATTAAGGTTCAGTGTGATTAATCAAATAAATAACCTGTTTTTTAATCAATAAATGCTTCTGTAATGAAAATATCCCTACCTTATGGTTGGGATATTTTTTAACCAAAATTTAAAATGATCATCTTTTGATCTAA
>NZ_JAZGJN010000161.1:0-6472 GCF_038085095.1 Photorhabdus sp. P32
AGCATAGATAACGATGTGACTGGGGTGAGTGAAAACAGCCAACAAAGCAGCAGCTTGAAAGATGAAGGGTATATATTTAATACATTTATCGGCGATGTTATCCTCCGATTATTTTACGTTTACTTAACCTGATACAATTATTTAAAAGTGATAATACGGAGCTATTAAAGCTTTTATATATCTAATAAGTGGGTGTTAAAGTGATTTTCCGTTGTTATTTTACGAAGAAAGCTATAAAAATGACGTAATAAAAAATAGGTAAAACGGTTGTGTGTTACCAGCGTTCTCAATTGCGGCGCAGCATTTCAGTGAATGCCATTTTCAGTATGAACTGTGACTGATTTTTTGCTCAGGCACACCGAGGTGCCTGTCACAATTTCACGTTCACTGTTCTGAAAACTCACGACATCATTTAGGTGAAATCCTTCATGCTTTGTATTATTCGCTGCCGTTGTAATATCTTGATAAGACTGGAAAAGTAATCATGCAGCTTCATGGTGATTGAGTTTTTCAGACTCTCTAAAAGACACCGGGATAAGCGCCTCCGTCGATAAGAATATTTTGTCCTGTTATATAACCGGCATGGGTACTACATAAAAATGCACAATAGGCTCCAAATTCTTCTGGAATTCCGAATCTTCCTGCGGGAATTTTCTGGCTACGTTGCATTGCCATATTTTCCGGTGAATCACCACATCTTAATGCTTTTTGTTTAAATGTTTGTCTCAGGCGCTGCGTCTCAAATGCTCCGGGTAATAGATTGTTTATAGTGACATTATTTCTCATTAATAAATGAGATTTTGCCAAACCACTAACGAAAGTTGTTAGCCCTCCTCGTGCTCCATTTGATAATCCCAACTCATTTTGAGGCGCTTTAACTGTACCAGAAGTAATATTGATGATGCGCCCAAAACTACGGTCAGCCATTTTATTGATCACTGCTTGGATCAGGGTTATTGGTGTAAGCATATTGGTGTTAATTGCCTGATACCATATATCATGACTCCATTCAGAAAAATGACCTGTTGGCGGCCCTCCTGCATTTGTGATCAGGATATCCACCATAGGTGAAGCTGTTAATACTGCCTTTTGTGTCTCCGGTTGAGTTATATCACCCGATATCCATTTTATCGACACGGCTGAATTTATCTCTTGCAACTGTAGCGCTGCCATTTTCAATTGTTCAGTTCGTCGTGCATTAATAACAACATTTACACCTTCTGCAACTAACGCCGCTGCGCAAGCAAAGCCCAGACCCTCGCTGGCTGCACATATAACAGCCCAACGCCCCGTTATTTTAAGATCCATATTCTCTCCATATATGTTCTACAAATGTCAGTTTTCTGTTTCAGACACCCAGTACTGGGTACAAACTATTAAAATGAAACAAATCAGAGCAAGAGCAAAAAGTCCCCACATCAAGCCAGTCGCAGTTGTTGTATGACCACTGGAGAAAAACCATAATACAATAGCTGCCCCGGCCATTTTGAGCGCCCCTTGTAAAGCGCTACCGGTTCCTGATAGTTCAGGATGACCATGTAAACTTATCCCGAGTAATAAAGGGGAAGATAGCCCACACCCCAACCCTATCGCAAAACTATAAATAATGATGAGGCCAATTGATAATATCTGAGTGAGGTGAATAAAAATGAGCGCTATCACTGTGAATGACAGTAATAATGGCAAAGATATTTTAAGAATATGTTCAGGTGGAGCGTGTGATAATCCTTTTTTTGTTAACAATGAACCTATTACAATTCCAGCAGAATAGATTATAAATAGATATCCGTTCTGTGATGATGATAACCCAAATTGGGTCTGGAATACGAAAGGACTAGCAGTAAAATAACCAATGGTAATGGCAAACAAGACAGCAGAGACAACACTGTATACAACAAAATTAACATCTGATAATAAAATTCGAAAACCAGCCAGTCTACCATTGCTATTTGGTCTCATTGGAGATGTTTCCGTCAGTGTCATTTTGACAAAAATCGCGCCTAACAACATCATGATGGCTAGCGCGATAAAATTAAATTTCCACGGCAGATACTCAGTGATATAGCCTCCAATAATAGGGGCAAAAGCAGGAGAAACTTGTGATGCCATAGAAAAAATTGCCAGTGATTTTGATAATTCCGTTTTATCCCTAAAAGTATCACTGAGTATTGCTCTGCTAATAACTGGGCATCCACCTGCGCCAATTCCCGTCAGTAGTCTGAATAATGAGAGTGTGTGAAATGATTCTGCGGTAGAAGTTAGATAGTTACCAACAGCAGAAAATAATAAGGAAAATATGATTACAGGAATACGCCCGTATTTATCAGAAAGTGGGCCATAAAAAATCTGAGATACTGCAAAACCAAGGAGATAATAAACAACCAAGCTCTGTGCCTGATTGTCTGTTATTGAGAGCGCCATTTTTATAATGGGAAGTGCTGGATTATAGAGGTCGATAGAAAACAATCCGAGTACTAAGATAACGCACGAGTTGATGATAATTAGTTTTGATTTCATGCCATTGCTCCTTTCATACAAGAGGGAGTGTTTTTATGCGTCCGTTGTATTCCTTATTTGGCGTAGCGTGTTGGCTATCACATTTGATTTCAATCAAAAAAGGGGCGTTTTGCTGCATAATCCCGACTAGGCACTCCTGTAATTGTTCAGGAGAATTCACGCAAAAGCTATTTACCCCTAATCCCTTAGCCAGTTGACACCAATCATAATTAGGAATTTTCGTTAAATCTGCTCTGTTATCTTTATTATTAAAGTAGCTTGCGGCATAAGAAGCATTGTTGAAGACAATAAAAAGTATATTACGATGGTATTTTGATGCAGTGGATAATTCCATTCCCTGCATTAACATACAACCATCACCTGTGATCACCATACATTTCCTGTCTGGTGCTGCGAAGCTAGCGCCTATTCCGGCTGGAATACTCCAGCCCATAGGCCCGAGTGTCGTAGCGGATAAGTATGCTTCAGGTCTGCGGGCGACCCAATAATGACCAAAGAATGAACGATGCGCACCAGAGTCTACACTGACAATTCCATTTTCTGGAAAATGTTCTTGGAGAATATTGATATAGGATGCGGGGTGTCTTTTTGCATCACCTGTTGCACTAAAATCAATAGGAAAATATTTGGGAACGGTACTGAGGTCTTTTACCCATTTTTCCCGTGTTAGGCATCCAGCTATGAGCGTGTTATGGTAGTACTCGCCAAGAGTCTCTAGAAAAGCACTACTATTTGCAGTAATTCCACAAGTAATATCAAGGTATTTACCAAGATATTCAGGATTTGTATCAACCTGAATAGTTCTACCAGAAAGTTGCAATTCTGGAGACCAGAGCATTGTACTCCATTGGGTTGTATCTACCCCCAATAAAATAATGCCCTCCAATCCCGGATCTTTAAATGCTTCAATAGCTCTGGGACTACCTGAATAACCATAAATACCGAGCGACAGAGGATGATCCTCTGGAAATATCCCTTTACCACTAAGTGTTGTTGCTACTGGAAAATGATACTTTTCTGCAAATGCTAACAACATATCAGCAGTTTCAGATGTTTTACTACGTAACCCCGCGAGAATAATGCAATTATGATTTTTATTTATGAATTGTTCAAGTTTAGGTGAGCATATTTTATTAATATCTACTGGGCGATTTTTCCAGGAATCAGAAACAGTTGAACTAATATCGGGGCGGCTTCCATCATATTCATTCAAAATTTCCTTACTTACTCCCAGATACACTGGACCTCTTTCAACTCCTTTCATTGCCCTGAGTGATTCTCTCAGAAACCGACTGATTGATTGACCCGCTTTAGCTTCAAATGTTGCGCGAGTTACTGGAGAAAAAATCACTTGTTGATTAATCCCAGATTGGGTACTGTCCTGTAAAACATTGTGCATTTCCATTGTTGATGAAATTTGTCCAGCTAAAAGTAAAACAGGGAAATTATCTGTATAGGCAGAAGCTATACCTGTCAGAGTATTCGTAACACCGGGACCACCAATGACCAGACATATACCAAAATTGTCAGAGACACGGGCATATCCTTCTGCCATATAAGCGGCCCCCGTTTCACAGGCGGTAACTACTGGGGCAGGAAAAACATCTAATACTGAATCATTATCTTTCGGGTAACATTTCATGAATGCATTTATGAGTTTGCCTGGCACCATGAAGAGATGAGACGCACCTAACTGGCGTAGTTGCCTCAATATATAAGATGCTCCACTTTCTTTCTGCTTATAATCTAAATATGTCATAGTTCATAGCCCTATAAAGTGTATATTTTGTGTTTTCATTATTTTTAACGAATCTTGATGAAATGAGTCCGGGTATCGAACATTAGGCATATCTGTAAAATAAGGTTTCGGACTTTTGGGTAAATAATCGGAAACATGCATACTATGTTGTGCACGATCCCGAAGATATTGTAGGTATAGTTCATTATGTTGCTCTGATGCAGAAACTGTCCACTGTAACGCTAATTTTGTGTTGTCAGGCACTTTATCAGGATAAGTACTTCTGTGAGTTATTCTATTATCCCAAAGAACAAGATCACCAGCCTTACTCATGATCACTTTTTCGTATGCTTGCGGAGTATTTAGCATATTTTTCACAGTGGTTTGATTCAGTCGATGAGAAAAAGGGATTAATGTTATTCCCCCTCCATAATCAGGGTCATTATCCTGCAAATATATAGCACATTGCATAAATTGCAATGGTGCATCTGGATTGATTACCTCATTCGATAAAAAATACGCATCATTGTGCCAAGGAATATAAACACTTTCCCGAATAGTAAAATTAGGAAATAAAGCAAAAGATTTTCCAAAAATTTCTTTGATAACTGTGATTGATTTATCATTCAAAATAGCATGAAATACTTCAGTGTTTTTTAATATATCTGTTGGTAAAAGAGTAGAAAGATTATTTATTTTGGATGTTTTTTTATAAAAAGACCTGATAATTTCAATTTCTTCTTTTCCTATTGCTTCAGGTATTACAACATAACCCATTTCGTGCATTTTTTTCTTGATATTCATATTTATAACTCTATCTAAATTAATAAACTGATTCTGATTGGAAAATTATTTCTTCGAACGTAATACCAAGTTGCTCAAACTCTTTAAAGAAAGAAGGGAATGAACAATGAACATCTTCATAACCATCAATAAAATTGGCTTGTTGGCAACGTAATGATGCTACAAATAAGGACATAAAAATACGATGATCCCCCCAACTGGAAAGCCTGCAATTTCCTGAATAGGATGGTGCTCCATGAATTTCAAAACCATCATAAACACCATTTATAATCAAAGGCCGAATGTTGACACCCAACTTTTGTAATTCTTGTACCATTGCTTTTATTCTTGGTGATTTATGAAGGCGGGTAATAGATCCTCCAGTAACTCTGAAACAACCATCGACATACATTCCTATTGAAGCCAGCGTAGGTACAATATTAGGGCAATTACTAACATCAAACTCATAACATCCAGTTAATGAACCTTTTCTATTAATCAACCTGATTTCATTTTCCTGATCATTTCTAATAACATTCAATCCCATTTCTTCAACAAATGTCAGAATAGCCTGCTCACCTTGCAAGCTTTTGCTGTTGATATTTTTTAGTTTAAGGTCACATGGAAATAAAGTTGCGGCGGCAACCAAGTAAGAACACGAAGTATAATCACCGGTTATTGTATATTCAGCAGGATTATATTCACCAGGAAATACCGTAATTTTGGAAAAATTTTCATTATGCTGGAATTTGATGCCAGCTATAGTGAGAATCTCTAGTGTTTGCTGAATATATGATAATGATAAGATCTCTCCTTTGATTTTTATTGTAGTACTTTTTTTAGCAAGGGGAGCTGTGAAAAGAATTGCTGTAATAAATTGAGAACTAATATTTCCTTCGATTTCACATTCACCGCCAACATACCCTCCCCAATTTATAAAAGGTGCTTTTCCGTTCATATGAACACTGGAGATATTTCCCCCTAAATCAGCAAGTGCATTCAATAAAGGCTTCATGACACGTGTTCTGAGAGTAGCATCACCAGAAATTACAGACGGTGTATCGCTATGACAAGCTAAAGCAGTTATTACACGAAAGACTAATCCCGAACCGATAGCATCAATAACATTATTATTGGGTATAATTTTCCCACCAGTGCCATATATAATTAATCGACTAGGCTCTTCAATAATTTTTGCTCCAATACTACGGCATGCCTCCTTCATTGTGGCTGTTTCTGAACAACGCAAATCATTATTTATAATTGATTTTCCATCAGACAAACTGGCAGCTAAAATCGCGCGTTGGGTTTCTGGTTTCGATGACGGTATATAGGCAGAATGAAGTATATAGCTAGATGGACTAACTGCTAGGTATTTTACTAAAGACATAAGCTTTCCTTTTATTTTTTACTAATATACCCGTTATCTTTCAA
>NZ_JAZGJN010000162.1:0-6557 GCF_038085095.1 Photorhabdus sp. P32
CCTTATTAACCCTGGTTGACCGTAAAACGCTGTATACAATTATTGTTAAACTGGATAGCAAGCGGGCATCAGAAGTGACGAAAGCGGCGGTGAAAGTATTATATCCGTTAAAACAAAGAGTTAAAACCATCACCTTCGATAACGGTTTGGAGTTCGCAGATCATGAAACCATAAGTAAAAAATTAGAAACTGAAATTTATTTTGCCCATCCTTACTCGCCTTGGGAGAGAGGGATCAATGAGAATATCAATGGGTTAATCAGACAATACTTTCCAAAGGGAACTGATTTTAATGAAGTCTCTGATCAGGAAATAAATTTTGTGGTAAACCGATTAAATCATCGTCCCCGAAAAACACGGGGTGGGAAAACCCCGAATGAATTATTTAAGGGTATACGAACATGTTTACTTCCAGATTAACGATGTTGCACTTATTATGTGAATCTACCTTAGATTAATTCTGTCATGTAAGACCTATTTTTCCTGATGTTTTTTCTGCTAATGATCGCCTGGGTACTAAGTTAGAAACCAACAATCTGAAAGCCCCATAGGGCTTTCAGAAAAGAACGAAGGTTTACCGCAGTTTTTGCTAAGATTATTCCTGCTTCGCAATTAACTTAATCTGCAATCGATATGCAATCAACGATGCAAGTTCCGACAGAGATTTATCGCTCAACAACAATTCCAGTGGAATATCCAAACGTAACTGTTTATTAATTTTTTGCACCAACATCAAACCATTCAATGAATCGATACCGTTGTTAATCAAAGGTTGATCAGGATGGAATAGTTCTGCCGGCATCCCCGTAATCTCACCGCAAAAGGTTTGTAATAAGCTAATAATATCGTTCAGATCACTCACCACAATCGTCTCGTCTACAGGTGAAGTCTGAACCACATTTTCTTGATAAATATCACGTAATAGCGGTAGATGACTCATTGAACCAGAAAGTAAACTTGACCAATCCGCCAAGAACGGCACCAGTTGCGGCTCAATACGTGCAAACAAACGATCTAAAACAGCTAATCCCTCCTCTGAACTAAATGGCTGTAAGCCACTGTTTTCCAATATTGAAAGCGTTCGACTATCCCGCAAAGCGATCCCCGCTTCCCACGGCCCCCAGTTAAGACTTAACGCGGGTAAACCTTGCTGACGCCGTAAGCAGGCTAGGCTATCCAACATGGCATTAGCCGCTGCGTAAGATGCCATGCCAGGTAAAGCCAATATTGCCCCCAACGAGGAAAACATAACGAAATGATCTAAAGGCGCATCAGCCAACGCTTGATGCAATGTCCAGGCGGCTAACGCTTTAGCGGCAAATACTCTATCAAACGCCTCAGGGCTGAGTTCACGATATCCCTGATCTTCAACATGCGCGGCACAATGAATCACCCCACGCAGCGGCTGGCTGGCTTGTTGCCGATACTGAGCCAAACCAATGTTGGTCATTTCCACATCACCGAGATCAATCGGTAGATAATTAGCCTCAACTCCCTGTTGATTCAGCATCTCCAGTAACGCCTGATCAGCCGTATCAAGAGTATGACGGCGGCCGATCAATAACAAATGACGAGCACCATGCTGTACCATCCAGGGAATCAATTGACGCCCCATATCACCGAAGGCGCCAGTCAGCAAATAGCAGCCATCTGGACGAAAACGCACAGGTGGTAACACGGGTATTTCAGGTAATAGCCCAAGACGTAATACATAACGTTGATGATGGCGCAGAGCCAATTGATCTTCGTCATCATCCGCCAATAGCGTATCCCACCACCGAGCGGGTGTAGTGGTATTGTCAATATCCAGTAATCCGCCCCACAGTGTAGTCGCTTCCTGCTGACCAATAACTCGCATCATTCCCCATAACGCCGCAGTAAACGGATCAGGCAGATCCTGCTCCGTGACTTGATGAGCACTTTGAGTAACGACCCACAAACGCGGTTTCACCGATCGCTCAGCTAGCGTTGCACATAAATGGATTAAAGCATGATAAGCCATCTGCGGAGCCTGTAATGGCCAGAGGATCAGTATTCTTTCAATCTCAGCGGGAAGAATTTCAACTAACTCCTGAACTTCCTGATAACTGTTAGGTAAACCAGAGTGCAACCAAGCATACCCGCCACGACGTTGCAATTCATCGGCCAATTCTTCTGCCAGAGTGTTTTTCCCCCCTAGAATAGCCCATTGCTTCACCGATTCTGTTGATGACGGAAATTCTGTTGATGACGAAGAGTCTATTTTGCGCCACTGAGGTTGACCTACCACCAAATTGTGAAGTCTGGAAGACAAGCTATTTGTTCTGTTACCAACAAGCTGAACGCCAAACCCGCTGATCTGACACAGCAATATACCGCTATCTGTATAGACATCAATATCACCAATCCATTGTTGTTGCGTCTGCTTAGTCTTTCGGGCATGGGCATGAACCCGACCTGACAATTTACCATTAATACGCAAATGCTGAATACTGACTGGGATACGGAAATCGCTGATAGGAATTGGCGCGTGAATATCAACAGATTGAATCGCCAACAACGATTGAAATATGCCATCCAACGCCGCAGGGTGAAAATCCATTCCTGCCAGTGTAGATGGCAATTCAATCTCACAGATTGTCTCTTCTTCACCGACAAACGCATGGCGCAAAGTACGAAAAATACCACTATAGCTGAAATGCAGATATTGAAATGCCTGATACAACCTCTCTTGGTTCCACATGCAAGGGTAGCGGTCATTTGCCGTTAACGGAGGAATAGAACAGGCAGTCGCACCCGGTACGACTATATTTACCTGTGCGCTGGCGGCAAGTTGACAATGTGTATCCTCCTCCAGATTATGGATAATGTATACTTTCACCTCCATTCGCTGGCGATCTAACTGTGTCTTTAACCTGAAATCCATGCCTGGTTCTAACAGTAAAGCCGATTGCAACACCATATTATCAAGCGATAAACCCACTCCGGGAAAACAGATATGCGCTGCTGCCAACATGACTTCAATATAGCCCGCAGCCGGAAACATCGCATTTCCCATGACAACATGATCGAGTAGCCAAGGCACTTGTTCCACAGCCAACTCAGTTTGCCAACTATCGCTGCCCGGCAGAGCTTCACCCAATAATACACCGCTCGATATACGCAATCGGCGGCGACGACTAATCGCTGGCTCATACCAATAAGATTGTTGATACCAAGAGTAAGTTGGTAGATCAATTGGGCAAGCGGTAGGCATTAAAGCCTGCCAGTCAGGTTCAATACCGGCTTCAAACAGTTGTCCTAATAGTTGCGGCCAATTCTGCCCTGAGCGACAAGCAAATACTTGCCCTCGATAAGGCTGACTCCAACGCTTTAATCCTGCACTTAATAAGGACTTAGGTGAAATTTCAAGAAAATGGCAGAACCCTGCTTTGAGCATATTTTCTACCGCATCGTCAAAACGGAATGGCGCGATGATATTGTCAGCCCAATGCTCAGGGCTCAACTTGCCGCTAATCAACTCCCCGGTGACTGACGAGAACACCGGTAACAAGGGTTTTGGTTCTGCTGCGGGAATAGTGGCCGCATCCGCAGTTAACCCGGCCCTGATCGGCTCCAAATAGTGGGAATGAACGGCAATGCTATACTTGAGCCGACTACTGGCGATACGTTGACGCTTTAAACGATCAGAAACGGCGGCTAATTCACTTACAGGCCCAGACAATAAGCAACGATCGATACTATTACATCCAGCTATCACTACAGCAGGTTCAGCACCAGGGGCTGACAAATAAGGCAATATCTGCTCCACCGTCGCTGCCGCGATTAATAATCCACCGCCTTTATTCAGCATACGTTGCAGATAACGATAACGCTGGTGTAGAAGTGTCAACGCCTGCGTTAGATCATAAATTCCCGCCAGATAACAAGCCGCCATTTCCCCGGAACTGTGACCAAGTAACGCCGCGGGTTTTAACCCCCACTTCCGCAACTGTGCGGCCATTGACACCTGTACGGCAAACTGCACTGACGGCTCTATCAGTTCATCGGTAGAAATTAATGTCGTGTATAAGGAAGGTGCGGAAAATCCCGTCCAAATTGCCTCACAACGCTCAAATTGTTCAGTAAACTCGGGAAATTGCTGAAACCAAGCGACAGAATCCTGCCAATCTTTACTGCCAATACCCGCAAACACCCAAACCAGACGATCAACTTTTTTATTATTATGCTTAGGCAACACACTCAGACTAGTCAACTGCTGTTGCAACTGTTCTCGGTTACTGAATACGATCCCCTTACGTAATGGAAAGCGGTGACGAGTCGCCGCTAAGCTATAACACAAATCATCAAGGGCAATATCCGGCTGCTGTTGCAGCAAATCAGCAATACGCTGCGCTTGTTGCTTAAGAGAAAATTCAGACTGTGCAGACAATGGCAGCATGAAAGCTTGCCCTTGCTTCGCCCGAAGTTGCGCGGGAGACTCTGTATGATTGCTTAACACCACATGAACATTCGTTCCGCCAAAACCAAAGGAGTTCACCCCTGCTATCACTTTTCCTTCAGGCAGTGACGTTAACTGCCGTGGAACCTGCAATCTCAAATCAGTAAAACGGATGTTGTGGTTAGGAGGATCGGCATGTAAATTGCCCGGCACCTGGCCCCGTTGTAAACACAATACTGCTTTAATTAACCCAGCAATACCCGCGGCGGCTTCCGTATGACCAATCACGGATTTACACGCGCCAATCAACAGTGGACGGTCTGTCGGAGTTGGCCGGCACGTCATCCCTAATGCTTTCGCTTCTATCGGATCGCCTACTGTGGTTCCAGTACCATGCGCCTCAATATAATCAATCTCTTTTGGGGAAATCCCGGCCTGAGCACAGGCCATCCGCACCACCCGTTGTTGCGCCGCTCTACTTGGCTGGGTAATCGTGGAAGTACGGCCATCTTGATTCGCAGCCGAACCGTGGATCACCGCTAAGACCGGATCGCCATCCTGTAAAGCCACGCTCAAGGGTTTCAGTAAAACAGCGCCTACCCCTTCACTACGTACATAACCATCAGCATTAGCTGAAAAGCTATGACAACGGTTGGTCAGCGACAAAAAACCGGTATGGCTTTCCACTATCGAAAAATCAGGCATCAGCATCAATTGGCTACCACCTGCCAGCGCCAGTTGTGATTCTCCGCGCCGCAAACTTTCACAAGCCAAATGTACCGCCAATAGAGACGATGAACAGGCGCTATCAATGGTCAAGGACGGCCCTTGAAAATCAAACGCATGGGATATCCGGTTTGACAACATGGTTCCTAGCGCGCCGGTTGCCGTATAACTGGTAGCCTGACGCAAATTAGTAAATTGCAGATGCATATAATCATGAGTGAAAGCGCCGATATAGACACCAACGGCCTGACCCGCCAACGATTTTGGCGTTATCCTCGCCCGTTCCAACGTTTCCCAGGTCACTTGCAACATCAGACGATGTTGTGGATCAATAAAAGGCGCTTCTGTACTGCTGATACCAAATACCTCTGCATCAAAGCCGGCTATATCAGTTATAAATCCACCCTCTCGCGCCACCATTCTCCCTGGTAGATTGCGATTTTGAGAACTATAAGCCTGAGTTGACCAACGTTCGGGCGGCACTGGGGTAATTGCATCACTTGAACCACACAACAGATGCCAGAATTCTTCTGGAGAGCTAACGTCCCCCGGAAAGCGGCAACCCATGCCGATAATAGCAATCGGCATATTGTCGCTTTTCATCATATTGATATTCATAGTGATATTATTTCCTCCTGTTGATAGTTTGTCGGCTTGCCAAGCTTATTCATTAACAATAGGTAATACCTCAACAACCGATATGCCAGAAAAATAATTCCTATGAGAGTTAATTAGGTAAGCATTTATACCCGTCATCTTTCAAGTTGCCTCTTTGTTGGCTGCACTCTCTCACCCCGGTCACATAGTTATCTATGCTCCCGAGGATTCGCTCCCTTGCCGTCGCGATGCATCTTGAAATCCATTGGGTATATATTCACTTTACAGAAAGCGATTGCGCAATATTTAAATCACACAATTTCAAATAGTAATGTAATTTCCTTCTTCTTTCATTAATTAAAGCGAATATTTCTGTGATATATCACTATCTTTTAATATATGTTAATTTAAACTTTTAATTCTACATTTATTTCATTGGGTATTATTGAGCAATGAAAGCGTGAATGTAATTTAAATTAATATTGGGGAATAATTCTTCTTTACAAAAAGAAGATTTTTCACAAAGAAACGCTTATATGACTGATAAAAAGATCAATAAAATAACCCTAATTAAATAAGCAGCAAATCAAAATAATTGAATCAGGCAATTTAAATTACAGTCTCTTTAAATTACAACCTCCCACATCATCACGTAGTTGATTAGCTTGAGGAGTATTATCGTTTTCCTCCTACTCCACCATTGCCTCCATTTATAATTGCTACGATAGGCATAACTCAGTCCGTGTTGGGGTTTGGGATTTTTCGCAATTGATCAGATCGCAAAAATCGGACTGAGTTCCCTCCAAGTGATCTAT
>NZ_JAZGJN010000163.1:0-6601 GCF_038085095.1 Photorhabdus sp. P32
TTAGATGTTGAAAATATAATCTATATTTTTTATTTGGAAAATAATTAATCATGAGCATTAAAAATATAATTAAATATATATCATATAATTTTATTTTGGTGTTATTTATGATATTTTTATATTTCATGGTAATTTTCCTATTTGATCTGTTTTAACAGATCACTTATTGTATTTTGATATTTATTAGCGGATTTACTCGGCTATAATTATTAACTGAAAAAGTAATTTGTTATCTGAGCTCTGATTTGGCAAACATGATATTAATCCATGTCAAAGCGAATATTAAAGAGTTTGTCATTGATAATAAAATCTCATTTACTGCTAGTGCACTAAGATATTCTCAATTTAATAATATATTTGTATGTATATATAAAATGCAATGAAATGAATAAAAACCATTTCAGAAAAAATCTTAAATTAAATAGTTGGTGAGGAGGCAAAAATAATTTTAAATATAAAATAAGAAAATAATATCCCTCCTAAAAGAGTGGCTAATTTTCTGGTGATTTCTATAAAATAGATGAGGAGAAGTCATGAAGTTTTTAATTAATACTGATGTCACTAACTGGGTTTCACATAAAGACTGGTTTAACGTTCCATTACGATTGTTTGTAGTTCTACAGGATGATGATGGTTCTGTATCACTAGAAAATTACAAAAGTAAAATCGTAGTGAATGGCTTGAATGAAGGCGAATATGAAATCGTAAATAAAGATAGCATATTTGATCCCGTTAGTAGAGCGTCTGAAATATTAGTAAAAATTAAGACAGATCAGAAGGTTAACGCTACAATTGGTTTTGATGTTGAAGTAACGGATGCTAGTGGTGGTGTGGTAGCGAAAGCCGTGCTTAATCGATTTAAACTGAAATCAATAGGATTGGCAGCACCTGTATATCCGGCACATTATGATAATGTTATTAGCAGTGACGATATAAAAGCAGGAGTTAAAGTACTTTTTACTGATTCCAATATCTTAGATAAACATGATCTGAAGTTTGTTTTTGATAATAATAATGTTGAAGTTGTTCCTGGTGTGCAAAATAGCGGTGATATTCGTAGTTTGCCGGTAAAAAATGCTCTCCTTACTGAAGGTAAACACGATAGCCTTTATTACACTATTAGCGAAAGTGGTACTGCTAGATTTTCTGCTATTCAACGTGTGTTTGTAGAACTTGATGAGGATTCTTCAACAATTCAAGTTCGTCGCGATTTAGAAATACCTTATATTGAAGAATATGATGAAAACAAGGGTCGACCAATTGGTGAGAATATTATTGATTATGACATTAATATTCTGGTCAGCGATGCTAAACTTAAAGGTAAGGAGTTGAAAAAAGGTACAGTACATATAAGAGGGTATTCTGCTGACAATCGGGATACAGGAGAATTAGTATTAAAGATAGATTCTTTGCAAGGTAGTGAAGATAATATTTTCCGGTTAGCTGTGATTAAACCTGAAGAAAATGCTGATGGTCAGCCGGGTGGAATTGATTTCTTCAATTATATAGGTAATGGTCAAGTAAAAATTCATTACGAAATATCATTTGTTGGTGAAGTGAATATATTGCATAAATCTAAAGAGAAGACTTACAAGGTAGTTCTGGACTGATTGGCTTGGTGCTCGTGAATGTGTTATTGCTTATATAGAAAAAAGCCCAATTCACATTGGGCTTTTCTTGCATATTAACCGTTTTTTATACCAGCTATCTTATGCATACCAGAGATTCTCTTGAGTATCTCCAGACTGAAATTTGGCTCCTCCAACTGGACTTGAACCAGTGACATACGGATTAACAGTCCGCCGTTCTACCGACTGAACTATGGAGGAATCGTTCCTGAGAACGGAGCGAATACTAGCGATGAATTTAAAATCTGTCAACGCAAAAAGTTTATTATTTTGTTATTTGCTCGCTGTGTGAACGCATTGTATTACAATTGTACTACTTTACTGAAATTGAGTACCTTTGTTCATTATCAGCTATCCATGATCGGCGACGATGTTGCTATATGTGATTGTTCAGGAAATGGAAATGCCATGATATAAACATCATAAAAATGAATTTCACCTTTCATGTGTATAATGTGTTTGATTTCATCTTTTATTGCCAATGGAACATGGGGGTGGGAACAAAGCTCTTTGATTGCGCAATCTGAGATTTTTTCGCTGACGAACCATTCGCCGTTGTAACACACTCGTAGATCAAGTACGCCGATATCATCAAACCGATACACAGGTTTGATTTCGAATAATAAAACCGCTGACATAATAATGAAGAGTACTGTAAAAGCGAGCAGTGAAAATAAATTAAAATATGGGGTATACCAAATAAGTGCGGCGAGAAACAGGTAGGATACAAACATAGCCAGGCAGAGATAAGGATGGTGATTGATAAACTGGCTGTTAAAACGAGGTTTACCATCACGTTGTTCTGCAATGTTGATTCGTTCAAGATCCTGAATCAGTATCTGTTTAATGATATTCATATATTGACCTGATTAAACAAAGGAAAAGTGAAATATTTTCATCACTATTTGCCTTCAAGGTTAGCATGGCGGAGGTAATCTTACGTAGATCAGTTGTCTTATTTTAATCTGCCAACTGTTATTGACTAAGATTAACTCTAGTGCTTTCATTAAGATAAAGGTTGAATAAATCAAAAAAATTTATAACCAATGACATTGTTTGTTAAATTATTGCTTTAATAATGAGCATAAATATTTTTTTTAAAACACCAGTGCATAAAAAGGTTGCTATTCCTTTTCTATCATGAGTTAATGCAGCCGGCCTGATAAACAGACCTACTTTATGTACGACATCTTGAGTTAATGAGTTATGTGTAAGTGTTATCCTCAGATAGCCTTTGTTGACGCGTTTCCTTCTTAGTGCCTCCATAAGTAATAGCTGATATAACTGGCCAATACATGCCCAATGGTGGCAAAATTTTTTTGATATATAGGAAAGTCACAATGTCTGACAAAATGAAAGGTCAAGTGAAGTGGTTCAACGAGTCTAAAGGCTTCGGTTTCATTACCCCAGCTGACGGTAGCAAAGACGTATTCGTTCACTTCTCTGCCATTCAGGGTAACGGTTTCAAAACTTTGGCAGAAGGCCAGAACGTAGAATTCACCATTGAAAATGGTGCGAAAGGTCCAGCAGCAGCAAACGTAACAGCTATCTGATTGCTTGGATGATTTTTAAGCCTGTCGCTATTTTCTATAGTGGTGGGCTTTTTCTTGGTTAAAGTCATATCCTTCTTTACTTATTAATTACTCCTGATTATACTTCGTCCAAATTTTATTGGAGAGATAGCCATTGGACAGTCAAAGTTTTCAGTTAAATAGACAATAAAACGGCAAGCTGTTCATTTCCTTCCGATTTGCTGCTTGCCAAATAAAGCGGGCAGTACCACTCAAAATATCTGAGCTGTACTTACTCAAAAAAATGGTGTTATCCGGTGCTTAGTCAAGTGGTCAGGATAGTATATTGGGTTTTTATTATGCTGTTATATATTTACGCTTTGCTACCTCCTGGTATGGACAGAAAATAGGGCTGAATTAAACATTCAGCATACATTTCTGTGTGCAAAATAAATGCACATGATTATTTATCCATTTGGTTGTATGGAGAATGTCATGTTAATAACTCCTTTTGTCTTTCATTTATTATCGGCTATGTGTTTTGGCGCATTAATTGGTGCTGAGCGGCAATGGCGCCAACGTATGGCTGGTTTAAGAACTAATGCATTAGTTGCGACCGGCGCGGCAGTTTTTATCCTCAGTTCAATAACAACTTCACCCGATAGTGCCGGTCGTATTGCTGCACAAGTTGTTTCAGGCATTGGTTTCCTTGGTGCTGGCGTCATTATGCGGGAAGGTATGAATATTCGTGGATTAAATACCGCAGCAACTCTATGGTGCTCTGCTGGAATTGGCGTGTTGTGTGGCCTTGGGCAATATTGGCTAGCCGCGATAGCAACCGCCATTATTCTCTGCGCAAATATATTGTTACGTGAAGCGGCCCAACGTATTAATTTACAGCCCAGGCAGCAGGTCACTGAACAGGCGCAGTGTTATAAAATTCACGTAGTGTGTGACAGTGATGACGAAATTCTGGTGAGAACCTTGGTATTACAGGCTCTCAATGGAGTAGCTGTGAGGTTACAATCTCTAAGTTTCGCCGACAGGGTTCAACCTGGAAAATTTGAAGTGCGTGCTGAAGTGTTAGCAACACTGGCTGAGCAAAAAGAGATAGAAGCAATTGTTTGTCGTATAAGTCTGGAAAAGAGCGTTAGCTCAGTAAACTGGAAAATTGCTTCTGAACCCTCGATCTGAAAATCTTTTGTATAAAACAACATCACTAGTTTGATAAAGAACCACCATTGACGAATGGTGTTTCGTCATAAGAGACAAACAAAGCGTTGCCTATGGTGTGTTTTCCCGGTTGGGCAACGTGTAATCAAGAAACCATTTATACCCGTTATCTTTCAAGTTGCCTCTTTGTTGGCTGCACTCGCTCACCCCGGTCACATAGTTCTCTATGCTCCCGGGGATTCGCTCCCTTGCCGTCGCGATGCATCTTGAAATCCATTGGGTATAGCACTATTTTCCGAATAATTTAAGGTTTCCGAATCATTAAGGTGAATATTTCGCCCGTGATGCTTTTATTTATACGTAGGTCATTTCGGCAAGAACAAATTATAAACAAAGCTGTGAAGCTTGTGATTAGAACGGTAGTGTTAGTCAGTACTGCGTTGTGGTTTTTCCGATCTTGGTAGGGAGAATAATTGATCGGATATCTTGTGCTAGACGAGATTATGTTCGTGTGCTATTTGAGACAGATATGGGAAGTGATACTAGTCAAACAGCTACCATTGTTACAATTAAATCTGTCGTTAACTGTGGATTTCAGATTACGTTTGGTCGTAAGTCAGGTTGATTACAAATTTGCTTTATACCCGTAATAGTTTTGGATGGTATTGTTGATTAATGGTTTCACCGGGTAAAAGTCGTTCGATGCGGTATTCTTAGTCGTGGTAAACCTGATATAGGTATCATACGTGGGTACAGAAAAATTGATGAGTTGACATTTAATTTGGTTTGCTGTCCGTTGCTCGTTTTTGCCTAGAATTTTCAGTAAAAATATCAATTATTTTCAAAGGCTAAGTAGAAGAAATGATCTAAGTTTGTTCTTATATAAGAGTAAAATAGATAATAATTCTGCTTGGTGGAGAATGTCGTGAAAAAATAATGGAGGCAGCCAATGGTTACCATCAGACAAGATTTTAGGGTATTAATTTAACAGTTCGATATTTATCCGATGATAAAGTAAAAATGCAGCTCATCTTTATGGTGATGAAAGAGTGATGATATTACAGGAGTTGCTAACTTTCCTTGAGCCAGTAGAGAGGGGTGTGGTTTCTGTTATTTTTGTATTAAGAGAGAGTGGAGTGGCAGCAAGAGTTCTTACCAAGGGTAACTCTGCTATTACTGTCAGGATTTGTTATGGTGTAGGGTTAGAATTCAAAGTTATTTTAACATTCTAACAAACAGAGCTGATAGCGACTGAAATCTTGAGAAATGAAATCAAATTGGTATTTAGCAAACTGTGCATCGTAAAAATCCTGTGTTGCAAAAGAACGGGTATACGGTTGGTTTCTTGATGATAACATTAATGATGCTATGGTATTGAGATCTGCTGATGCAGGAGTTTTTGTTGGCAAAGGTACAGATAGTGCAAAAAAGCGATAGATATTACCAGCCTTGGTAAGAACTTAAGGGGGTTAAATGAAGGGTAGTTAAGAGAAGAGAGTGAGTGGGAGTATTATCAAGTGCTTGAATATAACGATAAGTTTGAACTTTGGTAATGTTTTTTCAGTGTTGATTACCAGAGACTTTATTCCATTCTTTCTGGTACAAGATATTCGTTTACTAGTACAAGATCTGATGTATGATATTTCTTAGCTCTTTTATATCCTGAGAAAAAGATTATAAATGAGGGATTAAAAATATTGGATATTCTATGGCGCTGATAGAACTAGCTTGTATCATTTTTAGCTGTGTGGATATATCTATTAATATTAATTATTTTTTTAGTGAAAAATTCTGCTGGTTGAGTTTTATTTCAGCCAGATTAGTGTATTGAATTGTTACTTCCTCAGATATTTTTTGTTCATATATTATGCGTGTAAGGGATGTGTTTTGTCCAAAAAACAGAGATATTTCCAGTGTTATTGATTACATAATTGATAATGATTCTCGATATCTATATTCCTTTCTTGTTTGATGAACTATTGGGTTTAGCGTCTTTGCTCTGAGAGTATTTTCTGTGATTAGGTTAGGTTGTAATCGATTGTTGCATTAACTGTCATATTTGATGAATAATTATAATTACTCGGAAAATTATCACTACTATTTATATGGGTAAATAAATTTCTTATCAACGTTCTATTTTTTCCATTTTTTCATGGAATATCAGGGTTTTTCTGTTACCAATAATTATAATTTCATTATTCTGGTTGGAAATGATATTGATTTTTATTATTGCTGATTATTTTTGCAATAAATCTCAATGAATTATTTTTCTTCTGTACAGTTAATTAT
>NZ_JAZGJN010000164.1:0-6823 GCF_038085095.1 Photorhabdus sp. P32
TGGATAATATAGGATTTAAAGTTGTCATTTAAAGTTTAATAAATTATTTAATGCTTAAAGGATTAATTATTGAAATTGAACTGATTTTATAAACAATTGAATATGATTAATATTTATTTTAAACATTAATAAGTATAGGGGTTTTATAGTTAAAAGAATATCTAATCTTAATGATACAATTAAATATTCAATGAATATAAATAACTTTTCATAATTATGATGCCTCTTATTTTATTGTTCTCTATTATTCCTGTGGAAAATTTTTTATTATCTTTTTTTAAAGGCTGAATTTAAATTATTTTTCAGGTTAAAAGATAATTATTTAACGAATTTTAATTTTATCTTGCCCGTTAATGGGCAAGAAGTATTTTAGATTAACTTAAATATAAAATTAACATGGTCAATTATATTCTCGTTACTTTAATCATTCCTTTAAAACTAAAGATAATAGAGCCTGACGAGCATAAATACCATTCTCTGCCTGTTGGAAATAATAAGCATAGGGCGTTTTATCTACATCGACAGTAATTTCATCGATACGTGGCAATGGATGCAGAACTTTGAGGTTTTCTTTCGCTCCGATCAAATCGGAAGTGCGCAGAACAAATTGTGCTTTTACGTTGGCATATTCGGATGGATCGAGGCGCTCTTTCTGTACTCGAGTCATATAAAGAATATCTAGCTCCGGTAATACTTCTTCAATATTAGCGTGTTGGCTATAGGTCGCACCTTTTTCATTCAGCATATGAAGAATATGATTTGGCATTGCCAATGCTTCCGGGGCGATAAAATAAAAGTGATTGCCATTAAATTTCGCCAGCGCTTGTGATAGAGAATGGACAGTGCGGCCATATTTCAGATCACCAACCATAGCGATATTCAAACTATCCAGCCGTTGCTGAGTTTCCTGAATGGTGAACAGATCCAGCAAGGTTTGAGTTGGATGTTGGTTGGCGCCATCACCGGCATTGATAATCGGAGTGTCACCGGAAAACTCAGAGGCCAGACGTGGTGCGCCTTCCTGTGGATGGCGTATCACGATGGCGTCAACATATTGGCTGATAACGGAAATAGTATCGGCTAGTGTTTCACCTTTTTTACCCAAGGAGGTGTTACTGCTATCTGAAAAACCGACAACTGAAGCGCCAAGGCGGTGGATTGCTGTTTCAAAAGAGAGGCGAGTACGGGTGGAGGCTTCGAAGAAACAACTGGCGATAACCTTGGGTTTCAGCAATTCAGGTTGTGGTCTGGCTTTCAGTGCAGCAGCAGTCTGCAACACCAATTCCAGATCTTCGCGGCTCAGATCATTTATTGAGATGATATGTTTGCGATATAACGGATTAGCCATTTTTCACTCTCCTCTAATGCTGACATCCGGGGCGGCAATCATGAATTGATTACCAGGCAAAAAAAAGCCCCTCAATGAGGGGCATTAAATGATCGGTTTAGCAACGGGAAAACAATGACGGCTGGCTGCCTTCCTTCAGGCAGTTGTGCTTGATGACAAAAATAAGCGCTGTCTTTCATGATTTCTCCCGGCAAATTGCGGCGCATTATACTCGTGAAAAATCTTACAGCAAGCATTTGACCGAAGAAAAATAATATTAGCAGGATCATATCTTTAAAGACATAATCCTGCCGATATCCCAACTAATTAGATTTTAAGATCATTTGCTAGCGTTGCTACCATTACCGCTTTAATGGTATGCAGGCGATTTTCTGCTTGATCAAACACAATACTGTGCTCTGATTCAAAAACTTCATTGGTAACTTCCAGCCCTCCATACATATTAAATTCAGCCGCGAGCTGTTTGCCTAATATCGTTTCTTCATCATGAAATGCTGGCAGGCAGTGCAGGAATTTTACTTGTGGATTGCCTGTCATGTTCACCACATCCATATTCACTTGATAAGGTTTCAGTAGGTCAATACGTTGTTGCCAAACTTCTTTTGGTTCTCCCATAGAAACCCAGACATCGGTATAAAGGAAATCAGTATTTTTAACCCCTTCGGCGATATTTTCCGTTAGCGTAATTTTACCTCCTGTTTTTTCAGCCAGTTTCTGACATTCAGTAACCAGCGCGGCGTTGGGCCAGCATTTTTCAGGGGCAATCAACCGAACATCCATGCCCGTTAGCGCCGCGGCTTCTAGCATGGTATTACCCATATTATTACGGGCATCCCCCAAGTAGGCGAATTTGATTTCTGACAAGGGTTTTTCTGGTTGATGTTCCTGAATAGTTAGCAGATCCGCCAGTAGCTGAGTAGGGTGAAATTCATCTGTTAGCCCATTCCATACTGGAACGCCTGCATATTTTGCCAGTGATTCAACGATTGTCTGGGCATAGCCGCGATATTGAATACCGTCATACATACGGCCAAGTATACGGGCGGTATCTTTGATCGATTCTTTATGACCAATCTGGTTACCACTGGAACCGAGGTAGGTGATATTTGCTCCTTGATCGAAAGCGGCCACTTCAAATGAGCAGCGGGTACGGGTGGAATCTTTTTCAAAAATCAGCACGATGTTTTTGCCTGTTAACAGAGCCTTTTCTGTGCCAGATTTTTTAGTCGATTTTAATTCAGCAGATAGCTTTAGCAAGGCATGAATTTCTGCTGAGGAAAAATCAAGTAACCTTAGGACATGACGCTGATAGAACGGATTCATTGTTTGGTGTCTCCGTATTTGTTGTTTGCATTTAAATTCAATCTATATCTATAAAAATGCAATTTCAACTCCGTATTGGATTTCTTTGATGTAAACAGTGGTTAGCCCGCCTGTGGTGTGGGAGAATGAGGATTGGGACGGCCAACTGCTTGAGGATATTTGGTATGGCAAATCAAAGAGACTTAGAAGAACAACGCGAAGAAACGCGCCTTATTATTGAAGAATTACTGGAAGATGGTAGTGATCCTGATGCACTTTATGCCATTGAACATCACTTTTCTGCTGAGGACTTTAGTCTGTTGGAAAAGGCGGCGGTTGAAGCCTTTAAACTGGGTTATGAAGTGACTGATGCGGAAGAATTGGAAGTCGAAGATGGTACAATTCTGATGTGTTGTGATGTTATCAGTGAGTGTGGATTGAATGCAGAGATGATTGATGCTCAGGTTGAACAGTTGGTGAATCTGGCTGAAAAAATCGGCATTAATTATGACGGTTGGGGCACTTACTTCGAAGATCCTGATGAGCAAGATGAAGATGATTTGCCGGAGCAGGGTGAGAGTAGACTTCATTAGTATAATCAGTATGTTAAGAATCCTGTGTTAACTCTGGTCGTGATTGATGCATGTGATTCAAAACAAAATAGTCCTTATCTGCTTTGGCGAATAAGGACTATTGCATTTTAAATATACCCTATGGATTTCAAGATGCATCGCGACGGCAAAGGAGTGAATCCCCGGGAGCATAGCGAACTATGTGACCGGGGTGAGCGAGTGCAGCCAACAAAGAGGCAACTTGAAAGATAACGGGTATAGACTATCTTATCAAACCATGTTCCCTGACTTTTGAAAGAATAGTTCCTCTCCTAATTTGGTTTGCTTCGGTGACTTCCCTTTTTAATTCTTGTCCTAACTCATTCGAAACCAGATCCTTATGTTTTTCTGCGAGCTCGCTTAATTCTTCTGCGGTGTGAACCACTCCGGTGACTTTCCACGCCAATGACAGACCTTTGAATGCCACTTTGGCTACCGGATGCGGTACGACCGCGGCGGCGGTATCCAGTGTGGCGCCGACCGTCGCACCCAGTGATGCCCCGGTAATTAGCGTATCTGTTGCGACCTCTTTTAAATCATCAGTTGCTTTTTGCAGCTCTTCCAATTTTTCTGGAGTGACGGTAGCAGTAGCGGCGCCTGCCTTAAATACCTTTTTTATACCCTCGAAAGTCAGGCTAAAATTATTAATTGCATCGGTGCCTGCGGCTTTTGTGAGCTCAGTTTTGTTTAGTTCACCGACATTGCCAGCCGCGGCAAATTCTCCGGCAGCCGCCACTAAACTTGCCCCCTCTTTTATTGCTTGAGCTCCTGGGATTTGTCCTTGTGCAAGGTGTTCTGCTGCTTCTTTACGTCCAGCGATGTTATGGGCCATTTGCTGGATGGGGCTATAGTTTTCTTTTAGCGTGCTCGCTTTTTGGGTGATTTTGCTGACTTGTTGATCACCGTAGGATTCAGAGGCAGGAGATGGCATCTGAGGTCTTTCAACTTGTTGATTTTTGTATTTGTAAAGTTCGTATGCCATACCGCCAACGCCTAATGCGCCTGTTGCTACGGTTTTAAATATACGTCCATCTTCATCTATACCAGTCATGGGATTATTTCTTACCATACGGTACAGATTCAGGCCATCGACTGTTCCAGCCGGGTCAGCGCTTAACCATCTACCGGCCCACGGTTGATAATAGCGGTAGCCGTAATAGTACAGTCCCGTTGCATCACGCTCTTTGCCGGAATAACGAATGGTTTTGTAGCCGGCTTCAACTTGATTTCTTGCTGCCCATACTGCGGTGCCGCCATAGGGGTAATACTCTTCCCAACTGATAATTTCTCCGTGTATATCCAGTTCTAATTCGCTGCTGTGTGTAAGATTATCGTAGCTGTATCTGACTTGATCGTTATCTATGCCAGTGGGTTGGCCTGTTTCCCAGTGTAATACGCGTACTTGCGCTCTCCCCGCTTGCCCGACAGTAATAACTTGCAGGTCTTCGGTGATATTGGCGCCGCTTTGTGTGGTATGTAATTCTAATCCTGGCAGGTAAGTGACTCGTTGTTGTGTGGCGTTGGGTGTTTGTTGTTCATTTATTTTCAGTCGCCGCATTCCGTCATTGTCATAGCGGTACCGCTCGTGTGAGGTGTTACCATTCTGGCTCACTTGTTGTAGTTCTCCTCGTGGGGTCCAGTTTAAGGATTGCCCTGATAACAGACTGGTTTGATGACCGCCTGCATCAAAGAATGTATCAACGAGATTGGGATCATTGGTTAGGGTGCTGAGGACACCGCGGTTATTTCGGTTTGAGATAGTGATATCTGTGGTGTAGTTATTGTTGCTTGCCGGAGCGCTATGCCGGATTTGTATCAGGTTGCCGCTATCGTCGTAGGTGTAAATGCGAGTGTAGTTAGTATAGGTATTGTCATCGGTAGGAAGAGGAGTCATTAAAGGAGGGAGCTGGCTTCCTTGCTGACCAATGTTAGCCATTTCGCGGCCGGTTGCTTTGATGAGTTGGTAGAGAGAATCATAGGAATATGCATTTTCCGGTACTATTTTCTGATTACGCCAGAATCGAGTGGCTTCTGCATCATTACGAATATTGATCACATTGCCAACGGGATCATATTCATAACGTAAATCCTGTAGTGGTTTTGTACTATCTTTAGTCCGGCGGGTTGTAATGTTAATTAGTCGTTGGGTCTCTGGTTCATAGGTATATTCCGTAATAACGCCGTTGCCGTGTTCTTCTCGTAATTTTTGTCCGGCTGCTGACCAATTAATAGATTGCACAATAACTTTTTCGGATTGGCCTTTTAGTGTTAACCAGCTACCTTTCAATTGACCTGCGACATCATAGGCCAGCCGTTGTATATTTCCCTTGGCATCGATTTGGGTTAGCAGAGCGCCAATAGCATCAGTTTTATTTTGAGTAGTGAATATGTTGTTATTCAGTTTTGTACGCCAACTATTTTCATCATCACCGTGCCAATCGGCTTCCTGATCGTCGGCTATTAATTGACGAGATTGTGATAAAACCGCTCCCGTCAAGGACAAACTTTCCAGTTGTACCAGCCCCGCAGTGTCGTAATGGCGTATACATTGCCCGGCGAGATTCTGGTTTTTCTCTGCCTCTGTATTACCTGCCCAAATAAGGCGTTCCGTGGTTTTCTCGTTTTTTTGTATTAATTCGGTGACAGCCAGCAAGCGGCCGGGCAAGGTATTATCTTCATAGTGATGAGTCTGACGAGCGCCGATTGCATTGATAGTCAGTATTGGGCGTCCTTCGATATCATTTAAGGTAATTGTTCGGCCAGCATCGATACTTTCTTCACGCAGCGTATTTCCAGCAAGATTAAAGATACGCGAGAAGTTTGAGCCACTCTGATTTTTATATCTACGTGGGTCTGTGCTTTTCACTTGAAATCCTTGAGGATTAAATTCATAGCGAGTGATCAATTCGTTGCTATTGGTTTCATCAGCTTGGGTACGCAGGTATTCCAGCGAACGTATATTCAATCCTCGATTATCTAATACGCTGACAGATGGAGTATTTCGGTTAATTGCAGAATTGTAACGACTCATATTGCAGCTCCTTATGCTGTTTTAGTCTGTTAGCCGGTTTAATCGTGGCGACCTGAGACTTTACTATGGAATGAGGAAAATTTTTAACAGAACAGTATGATAATTTTTGAAATTGACAGTATGAGAATTAGTATTTCCATAGATAGGAATAGAATGGTGGAGGGGAAAGAAATTATTTTTATTAAATGATGTTTTTACAGCTAAATAAATATTTTAATTATTTAATTGTGATTAAGTGGAAATTAATTAATAACCACCTTGAATATATATTTAAGGTAGATTCACATAATAAGTGCAACATCGTTAATCTGGAAGTAAACATGTTCGTATACCCTTAAATAATTCATTCGGGGTTTTCCCACCCCGTGTTTTTCGGGGACGATGATTTAATCGGTTTACCACAAAATTTATTTCCTGATCAGAGACTTCATTAAAATCAGTTCCCTTTGGAAAGTATTGTCTGATTAACCCATTGATATTCTCATTGATCCCTCTCTCCCAAGGCGAGTAGGATGGGCAAAATAAATTTCA
>NZ_JAZGJN010000165.1:0-6834 GCF_038085095.1 Photorhabdus sp. P32
CTTATCACGGCATGTGTTCTGGAGGTGTTCAAGTTCGGCTTTTTGTACATCGGCAATGAAGATATTCATGACGCATACCATGAACCTCATTTGGGCGAAAATCAAGCAGTTTCAATGAGCACGGGTATATACCTAATAGATTTCGAGTTGCAGCGCGGCGGCAAGTGAACGAATCCCCAGGAGCATAGATAACTATGTGACTGGGGTGAGTGAAAGCAGCCAACAAAGCAGCAGCTTGAAAGATGAAGGGTATATATATTTGCAGTGATATTGATCGTAATGTTTAGATATATGATACAAGTATCAACGCAGTCTGTTGCCAGACTGCGTTTCGTTCGATCAATAACTTTCGTTTAAATTTTGGGAAAGACTAAAATATGGCTAAGGATCTGTTTCCTCCTGTTTTGCTTTCTGACGGATTTCTCTATACCAACGAGGATGATGTTTCTTCGCCAAATTCCGTGCTAACTGTGGTGTGTCGAAAATATTCATCAGCCATTTCATCATTTTGTCTGGCATGTTCTTCGTCTTGTTCGCTGGTACGATTTGGACCAATGCCGACATAATGGAAAATATTGACGGCGAACAAGGAATGCGTGGCGGATCGACGAATAATATCTTGAGATTGTATTGCCATGATTCGCTCCGGTTACACCTTTTCTATATTGACCAGAAATGCCTTGTATTCTGGTGTATGCGTGTTGGCATCACCGACGGAAGGGGTGAGCGTATTGGCAAGAAAGCCTTTTTGGGTTGCCCCCGCAAAACCCCAGTGGCAAGGAATACCAATGGTTTCAACTTGCTTGCCGTTAATGGTCAATTGTTGAATTCGCTTGGTGACAACCGCTTTGGCTCTGATAAAACCGCGTTTGGAAGACACTTTTACTTCATCCCCTTGAATAATGCCTTTTTCTGCCGCCAGCTTTTCGCCGATTTCAATAAACTGTTCGGGCTGGATGACGGCATTGAGTTGGGCGTGTTTTGTCCAGTGACGGAACAGCTCCGTGATGGAATAGGTTGTTGCAACATAAGGGAATTCGTTGGCTTTCCCCATATAAGGGGCGTCGGAACTAAAGATCCGCGCCACTGGATTAGAAATAACATTTGGATGAAGCGGATTTGTGTCGATCGGTGATTCAATCGGTTCATAATGTTCAGGGAATGGCCCGTCAGCCATTTTATCGATGGAGAATAGTCGGGCTACCCCTTCTGGTTGCATGATAAACGGTCCGACGTGGGTTCCCGGTTCTGCATTGCTATAGTCAACAACGTCAAAGCCGCGCCATGTATTGCCATCCCATTTAATCAGCTCACGATTTGGGTCCCACGGTTTGCCATGTGGATCAACCGAAGCTCGGTTGTAGAGTACCCGGCGGTTTTGTGGCCATGCCCATGCCCAACCGGGCGTACAGCCCAGACCGGAGGGATCAGCGTTATCACGGCGAGCCATTTGGTTGCCTTGTTCGGTCCAACAACCGCTGTAGATCCAGCAGAAGCTGGAGGTGGAACCATCATCTTTCAGTTGGGAGAAGCTGGAAAGTTGCTGACCTTTTTTCAGAATGATATTGCCGTTTTCGTCTTTAATCTCTGTTAATGCTTTACCATTGGCTTCGCGGGCAATTTCTTCCGGTGTCGGATCTTCAGGATTTTGATAATCCCACGACAGATTCATGATAGGTTCAGCGTAAGCGCCGCCTTCTTCACGATAAAGTTCACGCAGTCGTAGCAGTAATTTGCCCAGAATTTTACCGTCGTGCAGCGCTTCTCCCGGTGGTTGTGCGCCAGCCCAATGCCATTGTAGCCAGCGGCCTGAGTTAGTAATCGATCCATTTTCTTCGGCAAAGCAGGAGGAGGGCAGGCGAAAAACTTCAGTTTGAATATCAGCCGGATTGACATCATTCATCTCGCCGTGGTTCTGCCAGAAATTAGAAGATTCCGTGATCAACGGGTCAATCACCACCAGATATTTTAGTTTGGCTAGTGCTCTACTCGACTTATTTTTATCCGGGAATGCCGCTAATGGATTAAAACCCTGAACGATGTAGCCGTTCATTTTGCCCTGAGTCATTAACTCCGTTTGCGTCATAATATCGTAGATTTTATCCCATTTAGGTAGCCAGTCATAACCCCAATCATTTTCTGCGGTGGCGTGTTCTCCCCAGAAA
Source organism: Photorhabdus sp. P32 (assembly GCF_038085095.1). Lineage (NCBI taxonomy): Bacteria > Pseudomonadati > Pseudomonadota > Gammaproteobacteria > Enterobacterales > Morganellaceae > Photorhabdus > Photorhabdus sp. P32. Next base: position 2,166 of record NZ_JAZGJN010000165.1, read on the forward strand.
CTTTTTAGCAGGCTGATAAAGAAACGCGGCGTGTTTTTCCAGTAGTTAACCTGATTGGCAACCAGCGCTTTTGGTGTTGTTTGCGCCAGATAGGTTGCCAGGCTCTCCTGTTTCTCATTTGGCAGCGGCAGATAGCCGGGCAGATTCAGTGATAATAAGCCAAGATCACTATAGCCTTGAATATTAGAGTGGCCGCGCAGTGCGTTAACCCCACCGCCTGGCATGCCCACATTACCTAGCAGTAGTTGCACCATTGCAGCGGCGCGGATAATCTGAGCGCCGCCCGTGTGGTGAGTCCAACCCAGTGCGTAGAGAATAGTTGCGGTACGATGGGTTACGGCGGTAGTGGCTAGTTGGGAACAAATATAGAGGAAATCCGCTTCTGATGTACCACACAAGCTGGAAACTTGTTCAGGGGTATAGCGTTCAACGTGATTTTTTAATAGGTTCCAGACGCAGCGTGGATGAGATAGCGTATCATCTCGTTTGGCATACCCCTGTTCATCGGTTTCGTAATGCCATGAGGATTTGTCATAGCTCTTGGCGGCTTGATCAAAGCCGCTGAATAAGCCATCTGCGAACTGATAATCTGCTCGAACAATCAAACAGGCATTGGTGTAAGCCTTAACATATTCAGACTGGATTTTGTTGTTGAGCATTAAATAGCGGATCATACCCAGTAAGAATGCGGTATCTGAACCGGCACGGATCGGAGCATAAAAATCGGCCACAGCAGCACTGCGGTTGAAGCGTGGGTCAACAACGATCACTTGCGCATTGTTTTTAATTTTTGCTTCAATAACCCATTTGAAACCGACTGGGTGCGCTTCAGCGGCGTTTCCACCCATGATCAGGACAATGTTAGCGTTTTTGATATCTACCCAGTTGTTGGTCATGGCGCCTCGGCCAAATGTTGGCCCCAAGGCAGATACCGTTGGGCCGTGACAAAGGCGTGCCTGACTATCGATAGCGATCATGCCCATTGCGCGGGTAAATTTCTGATCGAGAATACCGGTTTCATTACTCGCTGCGGAGGAACAGAGCATACCCGTTGTTAGCCAGCGGTTAACGGTGACATTGTTTTCATTCTTCTCAACAAAGTTGGCGTCACGGTCATCTTTCATCAAACGGGCAATGCGTTCAATCGCTTGATCCCAACTGATACGTTGCCATTGATCAGAACCGGGAGCGCGGTACTCGGGGTATTGGAGACGGTTTTTACTGCGAATATAATCAAGCGCTCCAGCCCCTTTCGGGCACAGAGAACCCCGGCTGACCGGATGATCTGGATCGCCTTCGATATGAAAAATGCTTTTTTTGACGTTTTTCGCACCATCCCCCAGGCTGTACATCAGAATGCCGCAGCCAACGGAACAATAAGTGCAGTTATTACGAATTTCACGCGAGCGCAGTAGTTTGTACTGACGAGTTTCAGCCAGCGCCACAGTTGGAGCAAATCCCAGCGCGGCGACTGTTGTTCCCGCCATACCACCCGCGCAGATCTTGAAGAAAGTTCTTCTGCTAACCTGCATCGGTCTTCTCCTTATTTTTGAATGACGACATTGCTTTACTTCTGATGCAATAACACTTTGATAAATTGTGCGCAATTGATTTCATAGCCCGGCTCGTTCGTCATTCAAAACACTCCTGGGTATCGCGGAGAACCCACTGCATTGATGAGCTGTAAACTACCTGAGGTTATTATTCAATAATAGCACCCGTCAGCTTTTGAGAATTGACTTTCTTTAAATTAACAAGAGGCGCCGATTCGGGTACCTCTTGTTGTGTGGGGGATAACTGGAAGAAACTACTCTGAGGAGACTGGTTGAACAATTATTTTAATCATTCAAATATCGAGTCGTTTAGTTTGCCATTTTTTCGATTTCCAGCGCCAGATGTTAGTAAGCCCACGCAGCCACTCATCGCAGAAGAAACCGATCCAGATACCTAAAATGCCCATTTCCATTTTGATCCCCAAAAAGTACCCCACCGGAATAGCAATACACCACATAAAGAACATGGCCGCATATAGTGGGAAACGCGCATCGCCGGAAGCGCGCAATGCGTTCACCATAACGATATTCGCGGTACGAATCGGCTCCATAAAAACGGACAGCAAGAATAGCGGTAATAACAGTTTGATAATAGCTTCATCTTGCGTCAGAAAATGCAGAATTGGCACTCTGAAAAACCAGAAAGCAGCGACCACTACGATCGTGACGATACAACCAATTTTCAAACTATTAAGGCCACGGATATAAGCATCTTCAAATCGTTTAGCGCCGACCAGATGACCGACCATAATTTCGTTACCGATGCTGATAGAAATGCCAAATAACATCACAAACAATGATAGCTGGAAATAGAGTGTTTGCGCTGCCAATGGAATTTCACCCATTAGCCCAATAAATGCTATGGCCGCCATATATTGCAGTATCCACACGACGTTTTCACCCGCAGCGGGTAAACCGATATATAAGATTTTGCCCAACATACCTTGTGACCAGCGCAGGAAACCTGCCAGCGTAAATTTGATCCGCAGGCCATAACTGAGCAGGCAGAATAATAGGATTACGGCGACAATTCGGCCAAAGACCGTAGACCAGGCGACACCTTCCAGACCATATTTAGGTAATCCGAAGAAACCATATAGGACGATCATATTACCTAGCACTGTCAGCAAGTTAGCAATCAAAGTGACATACATTGCCGCCTTTGATTTCCCATAAACCCGCAGACAAGCAGCCAGAATAATCGAAATGGCTTCGGGGATCAGACAGATACCCAGAATGTGAAGATAGTTAAAGCCATCTTCCATCAGATGTTCCGGCATATTCATGATATGCAAGATTTTATAGCCGAAGAAGACAGTAATCAGCGCACAGCTAAACCCAAGCAAAAAGTTGAATGCAATGGAAATATGGATTGCCTGGCTGGCTTTATCTCGTTTACCTGCGCCAATATATTGTGCAATGACGACCGTGCATCCAACGCTGATAAAGTTGAAGATGGTGATAAACAGATCAAATACCTGATTACCGACAGCCATAGCAGCCAGATAAGAAGTAGAAACATGGCTCACCATATAAGTATTAATTAATAAAGTGGCCAGATGGAGAAGAATATCAATAAAAATCGGCCAGCTTAACGAAAAGAGCGAACGTTCAGTAACATCAGTTTGATGCATTTGAAAAACCTGCTTATTGAAAAAAGTAAATGAATTATTTCTTGAGATGCCGCGTACTCAGGAAATATTTAGGCATTGTACATGGTTTATTTATCCGTTAACAGAGATAAGGTAAAGATAAGAAAAGTGAATTCTGTGATTAAGGGACCGCCAGTACATTTTTTGCGAGAGAGTGAAAATCAATAGGTAAGTAAATAAATTCATTCGTAAATACTTAAGATATTTAAATGAGTATTTGCATTGATAAAGATTTACATTTCAGTGTTAAACATACTTTACACAACTTTTGATTTATTATTGCTGCTTATGGAATGTCAATTATAGGTATCTATATATGATATGCATGTTAATGAATCATTATAGAATTTTATTTAAATATTCTTTATGGTTTTGCATTGATGAATAATCTTGTTGGATTATGGGATGTTTCAAATTTGGTCATTCAGTTTTTTATGATAACTTAAACGGTTTATCAACGAAGTGATAAAAAATTTTTTGTGGTTAAATTTTGCTCTATAATGAGTTTGAAGGAGTCGAAATATAAGGAAATGAAAATATACCATTCAGCGAGGTGATATGATGATCAATAGACTACAACACCAGTTATTTTGGTCCTTTTTAGCGTTAACTTTCTTTTCTGTTTTTTCTACATCTATCCATGCTTGTGTATCGTCCCCGAGTTTTCCTATATGTGCGGCAAAATGTGTTATTTTTTCATCTCATACTGCAACATGTATTATCGGTTCTCAAGCGCCTAATCATTTAACTTCTGATGACTTAACGCCTATTGTCGCTGAAAAAAATAATTAATTGAAAATGGAATTCTATTGATATCCAGTTAGCACAATTATTTTGTTATATATTTTGTTATATGTTTTGTTATATATTGTGTTATACGGAATTCTTCCTCTGTTTTTTCCTATTTTCCGCCCTTTGATAAAGGGCGGGTTTTGGGGGATTTTTTTATTATTTAAAAATAGAGTAAATTGAAAAATATATTTTAGCTATTAAGATTCTATTTTTAATGTCAATTGGCTAAGACTATTTAAATTAATAATATTATGTTATTAATTTAAATAGTCTTAGATTGAGTTTTGAAAAGATTCAAGCATTGATTAAACAGTTTTTTATAGCAATAATGGCTATTTTATGATGGTTAGATTAAAATAATCAATAATCGGTTTCTCTATATTGTATTTAGTAATATGAAAATAGTATTAATCTTGGCATTGTTGTAGTGATTTTTTTCATGGGATAGTTTATACCCTTCATCTTTCAAGCTGCTGTTTTGTTGGCTGCTTTCACTCACCCCAGTCACATAGTCATCTATGCTCTTGGGGATTCGTTCATTTGCCGCCGCGCTGCAACTCGAAATCTATTAGGTATATTGTTTTATTAGGTTATTGTATTAATGGTTTGTCTAATTAATGGAGCTTAATTGCATTGTTATATCTATTTGTTAAATCTTTTTTTTATTTTTAT
>NZ_JAZGJN010000166.1:0-6956 GCF_038085095.1 Photorhabdus sp. P32
CGATCACACTCCCGCTTATCACGGCAAGTGTGATGGAGGTGTTCAAGTTCGGCTTTTTGTTCATCGGTAATGAATATTTTCATGACGGATACCATGAACCTCATTTGGGCGAAAATCAAGCAGTTTCAATGAGCACGGGTATATACCTAATAGATTTCGAGTTGCAGCGCGGCGGCAAGTGAACGAATCCCCAGGAGCATAGATAACGATGTGACTGGGGTGAGTGAAAGCAGCCAACAAAGCAGCAGCTTGAAAGATGAAGGGTATATTTATATTCGATGTCTTTTTATGAAAAAATATTTTAGAATAATAAATTAAGTCATAACTATAATATATAAGACATATTTTCAACGGATAAATATTAACGGTGATAGTGAAAGGTAAAGAAAATAAAGTAATCTGATTATCAACTTAGTATTTGTTATCAACTTAGTATTTATTAGCGGATTTTAGATGATTCCTTGTTTTTTATATAAAAATTGGAAATTAATTAGATTAAGAAATATAACATCAGCATTGAAATGAATAGTCAATTATTGGGTTGTATGTGAAAGTGATTATGGCTGTTTCCTGGATGAAGAAACAGCCGTTAATAAATTTAATGGACTTTATCAGCTTGTCCGTACAGAGAAGGCATCCCCTTAGGTCGGGTTTTAAAGCGACGATGTAACCACATATATTGATCAGGTGCTTGTAAAATTTCCTGTTCAACAACTTTATTCATGAAAGCAGCCGCTTTCACTTCATCATCTTTTGGAAATCCTGTTACTGCCGGTTGAATAATCAGTTCATAACCTTTTCCATCAGGCAGACGACGGGGGGTGAATGGGATCATTGCCGGATCGGCGAGGCGCACAAGTATTGAAGTGCCGGTGGTGGTTGCAGCATGTTCAACAGCAAATAGCGGTGCAAATACGCTTTTTCGTGGGCCGTAATCATGATCGGGAGCGTACCAGACAACTTCGCCGTTTTTCAGACAGCGGATCATTCCCTTGACATCTTTTCTATCCAGCATGGACTTGTTGGAGCGCAATCGTCCCCATGTTTGTAGCCAATCCATAACCGGATTATCGTTCGGTCGGTAGACGCCAATGCCGGGATTGAGCAAACCGAGAATACGGGCGCCGAGTTCTAATGTCAGGAAGTGGATACCAATAACAATAATCCCTTGCCCAGTAGTTTGAATTTTCTGAATGTTTTCTCGCCCAGTCACTTTAAACCAGCGTTCTATCCTCCAGTCAGGCCAAAACCAGGCCATACCCGTTTCAAATATTCCCATTCCGACAGATTCGAAGTTTTTTATTAATAGTGCATTGCGTTTCTCCTGTGACATATCAGGAAAACATAGTTCAAGATTTCTTTCGGCAACTTTGGCTCGTTTTTTCAGAAAGCGCATAGAAAATCTGCCCAGACGAGTGCCTATCCAGTAAATAATGGGATAGGGGAGCAGAACCAGTAAGTAAAGCAGACTGATGCCAAACCAGGTAGGCCAATAACGGGGATGAAGCAGTGAACGTTGAAAAGAAGGTGCTTGTATCATGGATTCTCAGGTTTTTATAGTTCCAATAAGATGGACAAAACAATTCCTCTATTGTGACATTTTTTAACGGGATATCGAAGTTTTCAAACATGAAATGTTTATGATCTCAATTTTGGTCGATAGTGGGGTGCTTATTTATTATCCCGTTTTGCCGTTGATGAAAGAATGGTAGCTCATAATTCACTGATAAATAAAAATTAAAATAGTTTTACAGAGCTATTTACAATTCATGTAGATAATATTACTGTTTATATGAACAGTATTGTTTGTGGAGGGAAAAGTTATGCATGTAGAAGTCACCATCGATAAATCTAAAAAACTGCCGAAAGGTGCTGTCCCTGCGCTTGCTGAGGAACTGGATAACCGTCTTAGACGTCGATGGCCTGATATTAAAACCAATGTGAAGTTGGCAAGTCATGATGGGCTATCTGTTCGTGGCGGCACGCCTGATGACAGGAAAGCCGTTGAAGAGATTCTACAGGAGACATGGGAAAGCGCTGATGATTGGTTCCAGCTCTGATAAGGATTAATAAGCTACTGCCAGTTAAATCTGCTGGTTATCGGCTATTTGACTTATTTATCCTATTGCCTGTGTGTAAAGAGCGGTATGCTCAACTAATGGGAGGGGCCTCTCCCGTTTTATGACTGATTTCCTATCGCTGCGTTACAAATGACTACTCGTTGAAAATCATTTTCGTTATCATATTACGCTTGATAGCGGAGGCTATCACTTATACATCCATATCTTATGACTTGAAATTCAGGAAAGTACACCATGCCAGTGTTACACAACCGCATTTCTAATAAAGAGTTGAAAGCGCGTATGTTGGCGGAGACCCAACCTCGTACTACCATCTCTTTTTACAAATATTTTAACATCTTAGATCCTCTGGCTTTTCGTAACAGCTTGTATCAACAATTTACCGAGCTCTCAGTATTTGGCCGGGTTTATATTGCTAAAGAGGGGATCAATGCTCAGATAAGTTTACCAACTCATAATTTGGCAGCATTTAAGGCTTTGTTGTATAGCGTTGATCCTGCATTAGATAATTTAAGGCTGAATATTGCCCTAGATGATGATGGGAAATCTTTCTGGGTTTTGCGTATGAAAGTACGTGACCGCGTAGTGGCTGATGGGATTGAAGATGAAGCTTTTGATCCATCAAAAACCGGTGAATATCTTAAAGCAGCTCAGGTCAACCAGATGCTGGATGATCCTGATACGCTATTTGTCGATATGCGCAATCACTATGAATATGAAGTCGGGCATTTTGAAAATGCCATTGAAATTCCTTCTGATACATTCCGTGAACAACTGCCAATGGCTGTGGAAATGTTGCAGGATAATAAGGATAAAAATATTGTAATGTATTGCACCGGTGGTATTCGCTGTGAAAAAGCCAGTGCTTATATGTTGCACAATGGTTTTAAAAACGTCTATCACGTAGAGGGCGGTATTATTGAATATGCTCGTAAGGCGAAGGAACAGGGATTACCAGTACGTTTTATTGGTAAAAACTTTGTTTTTGATGAGCGGATGGGAGAGCGTATTTCAGATCAGGTGATTGCTCATTGCCATCAATGCGGTGTGTCTTGCGACAGTCATACTAATTGTAAGAATGAAGGTTGCCACTTGTTATTTATTCAGTGCCAAGAGTGTGCGACTAAATTTGAAGGTTGTTGTAGCGAAATATGCAAAGAAGAAGTCAGATTGCCGGAAACAGAGCAGCGTGCTCGCCGTGCCGGTCGTGAAAATGGAACTAAAATATTTAATAAATCCCGGCATCGTTTACAGGATGGGTTGAGCAGTACTGCACTACAGTCTGTTGAATAACGTGATTAATCGCTGGCACAGAGATCAATGTGCCAGTTTATTTGATTTATGCCCGTCATCTTTCAAGTTGCCTCTTTGTTGGCTGTATTCACTCCGGTCACATAGTTCGCTATGCTCCCAGGGATTCGTTCCCTTGCCGTCGCGATGCATCTTGAAATCCATTGGGTATAGTTAATAGGGTACTTTAATAGAGATATTTAAATACATTGTAAATAAAGCAGAGTTCAATTCTATTACGCACATTTATTTTTTCAGTAATGTGTCTTTTATGGGAATAGACTGTGCTATTACTGATTTTTAACTTTTGTGATATCTGGTAATTAGGGGTTTCTTGCATCCAGTAATCGATAACTTTGTGCTCTTGAGGACTGAAAATAGAACAGCATTGATCGACCGTTGCTTTATGTCTCTGAATTTCCTGTAATGTAGTTTTGCTAATCTTATTAAGAAGATAGGTAAGATTTCTCTTTGCCAGAATAAAAGCATTATCTTTCAGTGTAATATAATTGTCACAATAAGGATAGGCGCTATTAAGGTATATATATATACGCGTGTTATCTATAAGAGTAATAAATTTCTGTAAATCGGAACAGTAACTGGCGTGATGACAATAATGTGTCAAATTGGCTAGAACGATATCAGGAGAAAAATGAGTTACAATATTTATAGCCTCGTTAATTGAAGGCGAGTCAACGATTTCAAGGCTTTCAGCATTATTGTTTTTCTTTAAAAACTCGCTGATACCTGAACGGGTATAATAGCACTCTTCAACAATTAAGATTTTCATTATTGTACATCCCTGTTCCTGTTTGGCCAAACTCACAATAAACGCCCCATCTATTAGTAGTCAACTCGGCAATTGTGATGGTTAAGTTAACTTAATCCGAAATTATTATATAGTGATATGGTATTTCAGACAAAATCTTTAAGATGAATTGATGTGTCTCCTGGCCGGACACCCATTTATACGGGTGTCCGGGTTTAAGATTATTAATGTTTCGTATGGTTTAGATCGCTGTATTCTGAAGATTCGATCTTTTCAATTCCTGCCTGGAGGATGTATATCAATTGCTTTGCAATGTCAGTTGTCAACCATAAGGTTCGATCTACCATGACATGTTCTGGTGTTTGATCTTGGGAGGACAAATAGTGAAGGCGTAGCATCATTGCATCATATGTATCAACGGTACTGACATCCCAACCTACTACAGGATGCGTTTGAATAACTTCATCTTTACTGCCCATAAAACCTCCTAATCAGATCACTGCATTATTTATTAATATCATTGACTAAGAGCAAACTGCCTCATTCTTGAATGAGTCATTAGTTAGTATATGCTTTTTAATGAAAGTAAGAAGGTTTTTTGTTAGGAATTATGAGTCAATTTGTTGGTGCATTGATAACTATGTAAATTAATGGGGATAATGACTATCCCCTCATGTTATATTAGTCGACTACTTTCACATCCCAACGGGCATCTTCGCCAGCCAAAAATGGAATAAGTCTTTCATTATTGCAATCGATGTGTTCAATGATGGTAGCAGGTTTGCGAATTAGTTCGATAAAGCCTTCATTGACAGGTAGCCCGTAAAATTTAGGGCCATTAAGTGAACAGAAAGCTTCAAAATGCTGTAATGCATTCATCTCTTCAAACACTGCTGCATAAGCAGGTAACGCTGATGGCGCGTTAAAGACGCCGGCGCAACCACAGGAGGACTCTTTTTTATGTTGTGCATGTGGCGCCGAGTCTGTGCCTAGGAAGAAGCGATCACAGCCGCTGGCGACGGCTGCCCGCAAAGCCTCTTGATGCACATTGCGTTTCAGCACAGGCAGACAGTACAGGTGTGGACGAATTCCACCAACTAGCATATGGTTGCGATTGAACATGAGATGTTGTGGAGTTAATGTCGCTGCCAGATTGTCATCGCCTTCTAGCACATATTGTGCGGCTTCTTTGGTCGTTATATGTTCAAACACAACTTTCAGTGCTGGGAACTGGTTACGTAGTGGTTCCATAACTTGTTCAATAAAACGGGCTTCTCGATCAAAAATATCAATATGAGAAGCAGTAACTTCACCGTGGACGAGCAGAGGCATCCCCAGTTTTTCCATCACTGCTAATAGTGGATAAATATTCTTTATATCAGAGACACCGTGACTGGAATTGGTTGTAGCATTGGCAGGGTAGAGCTTACAGGCGGTAAAAATACCTTCTTTATAACCCATTTCTATCTGAGAGCTTTCAGTCGTGTCAGTAAGATAACAGGTCATAAGAGGTTGGAATTTGTGTCCTTCGGGAATGGCTGCCAATATTCTGTCTCTATAGGCTTTGGCGCTGACCACTTCTGTAATCGGCGAAAGCAGATTAGGCATGACGATAGCCCGGCCAAAGTAATGACTGGTATAGGGAACGACGGTTTTTAGCATTTCACCATCACGAAAATGAATGTGCCAGTCATCGGGGCGGCGGATTTTTATTGTGTATGATTCAGTGGTCATGAGAAACCGGCTCCAGTATGTATGATAGGAACGAAAGATGCTGAGTTCAGCATATTCAGGCCGGGAATGGATGATAAAGCTAAAATGGTCGAATAGCTATTATTGAATATAATTTTTAGAAAAAAATTCAGTTAAATCAATTAAGTTAGGGTAATAAGAGGCGGATTTTCTTAATAAGAAAGGAAAAAACAAAGTATGAGGGTAAAAATAGAAATGAAGTTGGCTCCTCCAACTGGACTCGAACCAGTGACATACGGATTAACAGTCCGCCGTTCTACCGACTGAACTATGGAGGAACTCCTTCACAACGCGGCGTATATTAGTGATATGTTTCGGCTTTGTCAAAGTAGAAAATGATAAAAGTGGTTTGTTTGCTGGCAAAATGCACTTGTTGTTATATTTTTATGCTAATTAATTGAGGTTTGATGGAATTTTATTCCATTAACGTAAGTTGAGTAGAATTATTGTGCTTATGTTACGAGTAAATGGTGGTGGAGAATTAAGTAGAGAGGTCAGAATAGCAAAAATCCCGCCTTAAGCGGGATTTTCATAATTTGGCTCCTCCAACTGGACTTGAACCAGTGACATACGGATTAACAGTCCGCCGTTCTACCGACTGAACTATGGAGGAACTCCTTAACAACGGGGTGCATATTAACGGTATGTTTTTGCTTTGTCAAAGTAGAAAATAACAAAAATAGTTTGCTTGCTGGCAAACTGAGCTTATTGATCTGTTTTTATGCCGAACAAGGGGTGTTTGCTGGAAATGTATGCTATTAGGAAGCAGGTTGATCGGAATTATTACGTTACATTGTAAGTAAATGGTGGAATTAGGAATGCAAAAAACCCGCACTAGGCGGGCTTTTTATGAATTTGGCTCCTCCAACTGGACTNNACCGACTGAACTATGGAGGAATTGTCCTTGACAACGAGGCGAATAATATCCGGGTATTTTGGTCTTGTCAAAGGGGAAAAGTGAAAATTGAGTTTGATTGGTTAACTGATGTTCAAAATGATGTTTTTTAGTCAATTAAATTTTCAGCTCAAGAAATATGAGAATTAACTGATATTTTTCTATGATA
>NZ_JAZGJN010000167.1:0-7932 GCF_038085095.1 Photorhabdus sp. P32
ATGATCATCTTATGATCTAAAAAGATGAATATGTTTTAAATTTTAAAATAATAAGATGTTACCGTAAACAGAATAAACATCTAACAATAAACAAATTATAGATAATTATAAATTAATTTTACAATTTTTAGCTTATTAAATTGTTTTGTGGTTAACATTTTTATCTATTTCATTTTTTCTGACTGACAGCAATTTTCCTCCGCTATTTCTAATGTTAATCTAACAGCCGATTTTTTCAGTCAATAAGAGATAAAGTCTAAATCAAGTCAAATATTTAGGTATCATATTGACAAAAGGTCATTATTCATACAAATAAGATTTTTATTGGAGGAATGATTCATCAAAATTATTGCAGTAACTTTGTCATAATCCTGCGTTTATATTTTGTTAACAGAGGGGAAAACAGGTGAGTATAGCCATTATGATTGGCACACACGGGGCTGCGGCTGAGCAACTGCTTCGTACCGCAGAGATGTTAATTGGAGAGCAAGAAAATGTTTCTTACATTGACTTCGTTCCTGGTGAAAATGCCGATACCTTATTTGAAAAATACAACAGTAAGCTGGAAACGCTTAATACCGAGCAAGGTGTACTATTTCTTGTCGATACATGGGGAGGAAGTCCATTCAATGCAGCTAGCCGTATCGCTGTAGATAAAGAGAATTATGAGATAATCACCGGAGTTAATGTTCCGATGCTGGTTGAAACCTTTATGTGTCGAGATGATGACCCATCTCTGGCAGAACTGGTTTCTGTTGCTCTGGAAACAGGGAAAGAAGGCATCCGGGCCCTGAAAACAGAAGAACCTCAAAAAGCTGAACCCGCCAAACCTGTAGCATCCGTTGCGGCGCCTTCATTTGCGCCATCAACCGGTGGTCATATGAAAATTGCACTGGCTCGAATTGACGACCGCCTCATTCATGGTCAAGTCGCTACTCGTTGGACAAAAGAAACCAATGTCAAACGGATCATTGTCGTCAGCGATGAAGTTGCTGCCGATACTGTCCGTACCACCTTGCTAAAACAAGTTGCTCCACCGGGGCTCAGCGCTCACGTTGTTGATGTTGCAAAATGTGTTCGCGTTTATAACAACCCGAAATATGCCAATGAACGCGTCATGTTGCTGTTTACAAACCCAACAGATGTTTTGCGTTTAGTCGAAGATGGTGTTGATATCACTTCTGTCAACATCGGTGGAATGGCTTTCCGTCAGGGAAAAACGCAAGTTAACAACGCAATATCCGTTGATGAAACTGATATTGCAGCCTTCAAAAAACTAGATGAACGAGGCATTGAACTTGAAGCCCGTAAGGTTGCCAGCGACAGCCGTTTACAAATGATGGATCTACTCCAGAAGGTTAAAAACGAAAATCAGATCAGAGCAATTTAACTATTACTCAACGACAAAATATTACTCAATGATAAAAATTTCTTACCAAATTTAATTTGGTTACAGGAGACAAACAATGGAAATTACCGTTGTTCAAATTACATTGATATTCATCGTGGCTTGTATAGTCGGAATGGATTCCATTCTTGATGAATTTCAATTCCATCGGCCACTCGTGGCCTGCACCTTAATCGGGATCATTCTCGGTGATATGACAACCGGTATCATTATCGGCGGTACGCTAGAGATGATCGCTCTTGGCTGGATGAATATCGGTGCCGCCATTGCCCCGGATGCGGCCTTAGCATCAATCATCTCCACGATTCTGGTCATCGCTGGTGGTCGTGATATCGGTGAAGGTATTGCTTTGGCCATTCCGTTGGCAGCGGCAGGACAGGTTCTGACTATCATTGTACGTACCATCACCGTCGCCTTCCAGCATGCGGCTGACAACGCAGCAGAACGAGGCAGCCTGCGTGCGATTAGCTTTATCCACCTATCCGCATTACTGCTCCAGGCTATGCGTATCGCCATCCCTGCCCTGATCGTGGCACTATCGGTCGGCACCAACGAAGTCCAGCAGTTACTCGCTTCTATTCCAAAAGTGGTGACAGATGGCTTAAACATCGCTGGGGGTATGATCGTCGTTGTAGGTTATGCAATGGTTATCAACATGATGCGTGCCGGCTACTTAATGCCCTTCTTCTACCTCGGCTTCGTTACAGCGGCATTCACTAACTTTAACCTGGTCGCATTAGGCATTATTGGTATTGTTATGGCCGTGCTGTACATCCAGCTAAGCCCGAAATATAACAAATCTCAGGTAGTTGCTGCCCCTGGACACACCAATAACGATCTTGATAACGAATTAGATTAAAAGGATGAGCAACATGTTAGATACAACAAAAACGGCTGCTCAAACAGCAGACCAGAAAAAACTGACACCCAGTGACATCCGTGGCGTCTTTCTCCGTTCTAATGTGTTTCAAGGTTCATGGAACTTTGAACGTATGCAAGCCCTGGGCTTCTGTTTCTCAATGGTTCCCGCTCTTCGTCGTTTGTATCCAGAAAATACCGATGAGCGTAAACAGGCACTCAAACGCCACCTTGAATTCTTTAACACTCACCCTTACGTCGTTGCGCCTGTACTGGGTGTTACGATGGCAATGGAAGAACAGCGTGCTAACGGCGCAGCCATTGATGATGGTGCGATCAACGGTATCAAAGTCGGTTTGATGGGGCCATTGGCAGGTGTCGGCGACCCTATTTTCTGGGGGACAGTCCGTCCAGTATTTGCTGCTTTAGGTGCTGGCCTTGCAATGAGTGGCAGCTGGCTTGGGCCTGTCTTATTCTTCTTCTTATTCAACCTGGTACGCCTATTGGTTCTCTATTCAGGTATCTCCTATGGTTATAAGAAAGGGATCAACATCGTTCAAGATATGGGTGGCGGCTTCCTGCAAAAAATGACGGAAGGAGCGTCAATCCTTGGTCTATTTGTCATGGGGGCATTGGTTAATAAATGGACAAAAGTCAATATCCCGTTGGTTGTATCAGAAATTCCTAACCAACAGACAGGTGAAACGACAATAACCACGGTCCAGAATATCCTCGATCAGTTGATGCCAGGTCTGGTGCCACTTTTACTGACATTTGCCTGTATGTGGTTATTACGGAATAAAGTCAATGCCCTGTGGATCATTATTGGCTTCTTTATTTTGGGGATTATTGGCGCCAAATTTGGTTTCCTCGGTCTCTAGAACAACATCATTCGGGGAGGAATGCCTCCCCATATTTTCTTTTTATACCCAATGGATTTCAAGATGCATCGCGACGGCAAGGAAGCGAATCCCCGGGAGCATAGCGAACTATGCGACCGGGGTGAGTGAGCGCAGCCAACAAAGAGGCAACTTGAAAGATAACGGGTATATAACAATACAGGGATAAGGAATGAACCTTAATGATATGGTATTAGTTGGTTTAATCATACTAATGCTAGCTTTTGCTGTTTATGATGAATTCGTGGTTAATTTGCTGAAAGGGAAAACTTACTTACAAATAAAGCTAAAAAGAAAACATAGAATTGATACACTCATCTTTATTATCCTGACACTTATTGTTGTTTATAACAATATCACCACTTATGGCAGCCGTTTAACCACATATTTATTGTTGTTTACCATCCTGGTGACTATTTATATTGCCTATATACGTTCGCCTAAATTATTTTTCAAAAATAACGGTTTCTTCTATGCAAATACCTTTATTTCCTATAATCGGATAAAAACCATGAATTTATCTGAAGATGGAATCCTGGTTATTGGTTTGGAAAACAAGAAATTATATATATCAGTAAGCCAACTTGATGATTTAGAAAGAATTTATAAATTTCTCATCGAAAACAAATAGATAAGAAAAAATAATAAATAAAAAAATAAATAATAAATAATAAACAGTCAGCCTTATGCTGGCTTTTATTTTTCCCATAAAACAGATAATGATAATTATTATCAACATCATACCTTAACCTTAAAAATAATATTATTTTCCCTTTTTGAATTATTGTGCTATCTTTTAAATTGTCATGGGGAGTAGCCTGTTTCAGAGAAACGATTTAGTTAATTTCTCTGAAAAGCCCGTATCAACACGCTCGTTACAAAATAAACGTGGTGCGGGTAACCTTATTACTATCTTAACAGGCATTATTGTTGCTCAAAATAGCAAATACAATAGCCTAATGGGATAGCTATTAACTCGGTTGGCAAGACCATTGCATATAGCGCCATCATTGGTTGGGGGTGGAGTTATATGTATATGGAAATACCCAACCGAGGCTATATTAATGAATATGTACGCAACCCTCATCTTGGCTTTAGCTCTCTCAATGGATGCCTTTGCTGCTGCAATTTGCAAAGGGGCATCACTACATAGACCACATTTTCGTGAAGCAATTCGTACAGGTTTGATATTTGGCTTGATAGAAGCCTCTACCCCATTAATTGGCTGGTCTATAGGGCTTTATGCCAGTCAGTATGTTATGGAGTGGGATCACTGGATTGCTTTCGCTCTGTTATTCATTCTGGGTTGTAGAATGATTACAGAGAGTTTTAAAAAAAATCAGGAAAAAAAGTGTGAATCACCCTGCCGCCATAATTCAATAGTGTTGATAACAACAGCCATTGCCACCAGCCTGGATGCAATGGCTGTTGGTATCGGGCTCGCTTTCCTTCAAGTCAATATCGTACATACCGCAATGGCTATCGGCATGATGACAATGATTATGGCAACATTGGGTATGTTAATCGGCCGTTATATTGGCCCACTGCTCGGCAAACGCGCTGAACTTATTGGCGGGTTGACTCTGATTGCAATTGGCTTCAACATCCTATTTGAGCATCTCGAATTATTTATGTACGCTAAATAACGCCACCAGCCCAAAATATTTATACCCTATGGATTTCAAGATGCATCGCGACGGCAAGGGAGCGAATCCCCGGGAGCATAGATAACTATGTGACCGGGGTGAGTGAGTGCAGCCAACAAAGAGGCAACTTGAAAGATGACGGGTATATACCCGTTATCTTTCCATAGGATATATCTGTCAAACACTATATTTTGGGCTGGAATCTTGATCAATTAAGGCATTGATAGACCCGCAGTATAAAATCAGTTTCACATTCAAACAGCGATCTATCTGCCAATTCTTTTTTCACATCTTCTGTTGCTCGCCAGGCAAATGGCGTCATCTGTAATAAATGATACGCTTGCACGCCATCTAATTTCATTGGATAAGATAACGATTCATCAGTTATCAATTCAAATCCTGCTAACGGTTCTGCTTTCAATGGATGAAGATGAATATTTTGATAAATCAACTCCTTGAGCTGATAAAGATGGCGAGGACCAGGAGTCACTGTCAAAACAATTCCCTGCGGCTTAACCACCCTTGCCAGCTCTTCCGCTTTGCAAGGCGCGTAAATCCTTAATACCCCGGCAAGCGATTTATCGGCAAATGGCAAACGATGACTCGACGCAACACAAAAGCTAACAGCAGGATAGCGCCTAGCGCCATAACGAACCGCGATCTTAGCAACATCTAACCCATAGATTTTAAGATTACGTCTCTTGTTTAACTGCGCTTCAACCGCCGCAGTGTAATAACCTTCACCACATCCTATATCCAGCAAACTCTCTGCTTTTTCTGGCAGATATTTTTCCAGTAATTGCGAAACTCGTTGTTGTAATGGTTGATAATGCCCTGAATCCAAAAATGCTCTTCTTGATTGCATCATCTCTGGGCTATCACCTGGTTCCTTGGACTTTTTATGCTGAACGGGCATCAAATTGACATACCCTTCTTTAGCACAATCAAACTGATGATTATTCTCACAGCGCCATTGCTGTCGAGCGAGCAATAAAGATTGCTGACATAAGGGGCATTGATAAGACATAAGATTCCAAAAATATAAGCGAAAACTAGCCGACACTATAGCATATTCTGATACTTTTCGTCGTAAATCATCCTAATTAATAATTCTATATAAACGATGAATCATTATCTTGAATGAAATTATATTCTATTATTTTCAGTTCCTTCTTTGAAGCGTCTCGCAATATTTCTATGGAATAAATCTATTTATCAGGTATGATTCTTAAATCAAAAGCCAATAAAATATTATTGTTAATAAATCATTTAACTAATAGAAACAACTAATAATTCAGATAATATAATAAACATTTTCATACAATATTTTAATAAATTAAGATCAATTTCACCGAAATTCGATATTATGCCCAATATACCTAATAGATTTCGAGTTGCAGCGCGGCGGCAAGTGAACGAATCCCCAGGAGCATAGATAACTATGTGACTGGGGTGAGTGAAAGCAGCCAACAAAGCAGCAGCTTGAAAGATGAAGGGTATAAAAACTATTTTGATTTTATCCCACAGAAAAGTAACGTTGACGCTTTAGCAGATGATCTGGATAAGGTTCATATGGACTTTGCTGCCGTATTAAAGCAATTCAATAATGAAATCATATTATCTACAGGGATAAGAGACGACATCAGAGATATTAACGCCTCATGAACAACATACAAAGGGAGCTGCTGACCGATTTCTAACCCTAATCGAACAACAACAGAAGCATAGACACGAGATGGAAAAAGTTACCTTAGAGAAAATGGTAAGAAAAAGTATAAGAGGACAAAGTTATGGGTTATTACTCACTTTTATCTCTCTGCTTGTTGCTTTAATCTTAGGTTTAAACGGGCATAATTGGTTAGCAGCAATTATCGGAAGCGGTACTGTAACAACGATTCTAATTATTTATGTTTTAAATAGAAATCCGTAACCATTTATAAAATGAACCGATATAGGTCAGGTAAAAATGTTTTCTTTTATATTATTATAAACTTTTACTCTACCTGATAACTAGGGCTAGTAAAATAGGATCACCATCAGTAAACTATTGGTGGTTATATACCCTATGGATTTCAAGATGCATCGCGACGGCAAGGGAGAGAATTCCCGGGAGCATAGCGAACTATGTGACCGGGGTGAGCGAGTGCAGATAACAAAGAGGTAACTTGAAAGATGACGGGTATATATCATTCTTACTCTATTATTTCATCATTTACTAAAATGTTACTTCATAAAAAATCAATATAATTTCTTATAATAAATTTTTCATTATTGATTTTATCGTTTTCATTAGTAGAATAGTCACGAATATAAAATAAATTGATGACTGAGATATCTTAATATCACTTGAGGAAGCCAAACCCTATCAGGTACGTGATGCCAGAACATTTCTTGAGGCTATAGGAATAACACCATGAATACCATGACGTATAAAGGCTATGCTGCAAAAATTGAATATAGCGATGAAGATCAGTGTTTAATCGGTCATATTGCTAGCATTAGTGATGTAATCGGTTTTCATGCTGATAATGTAACCGAATTACGCACTGCTTTTGAAGAGGCAATAGATGATTATTTGACTTACTGTACTGACCGTGGACGTCCACCTCAACGCCCAGCCAGTGGTAAAATCAGCTTACGAATTCCTCTCCAATTTTAACTAATCCTTAATCTTCCATCATTTTTTCATAATGAGAATGAAACCCAGTTTCCTCAAATATTCTTCTAAATGTAGAAAAATAAAGCTGTGTACTTATTTGCCCATAATCATTAATATTGAAACCATCAGAGTGAGATCCTCTACTAACAAAACGATACAACGCTTTGTATTCAGGTTCTTTTTCACATATCTTATCGATTGCTTTTTTTAAGCTATCTTCTTGATGGATAAAAGTAAAATAATACTCTATACCTGTGCTCATTGAAACTGCTTGATTTTCGCCCAAATGAGGTTCATGGTATCCGTCATGAAAATATTCATTACCGATGAACAAAAAGCCGAACTTGAACACCTCCATCACACTTGCCGTGATAAGCGGGAGTGTGATCGCATCAAAGCGGTCCTGCTGGCCTCTGAGGGCTGGAGTACTGTCAAGATCGCTCAGGCCCTGCGCCTGCATGA
>NZ_JAZGJN010000168.1:0-8483 GCF_038085095.1 Photorhabdus sp. P32
TCACTCACCCCGGTCACATAGCTCTCTATGCTCCCGGGGATTCGTTCACTTGCCGCCGCGCTGCAACTCGAAATCTATTAGGTATATTTATTCCTTCTATAATTCACATCCTTAAATGTTAATGATACAGCGGCTAAAATAGCCGGAATGGATAAAACGGCAAAAATACTACTGTAACTTAATTCAAGCTTGATCAGTTCTGCGCCAAATAAAGTACCGAAAATCCCGCCGAATCTGCCAAATCCTAACATCCAGGCTACCCCCGTCGCCCGGCAATGAGTCGGATAAAATTGTGCAGAGATGGCTCCCATCGACGCCTGAGCGCCATTTAGCGCCATCCCGGCAAGAAATATCAGAATACTCAATAATAATACATTTTCTTCCAGGCCAATAAAAAAGACCAAAATACCCGTTAGGGCATAATTAATTGCAACCACCTTATGAGGATTAATTCGATCCATTAACCAACCGGAAAAAATCGTACTTATTACGCCCCCAAAAGGAAATAATGCTGTCAGTGTTGCCGCCATGCTAATACTAAAACCAACATCGTTCATTAAAAATGGCATCCAACTTGTCAGAACATAAAAAACCAATGCTCCCATGCAATAAGTTATCCATAACATTGTCGTTCCAACTAAGAATCTATTGGATAAAACCGTTTTAATTGACGACTTATATATAATTTCTTCTCCATCAAAGGTAAACTTGTTTATATCATTCAAATTATTGCCAGTCATTTTAGACAAAATTCGTCTTATATTATCCTCTGCTCCCCCTTTCAAAACCAGATACCTAAGTGATTCAGGTAATAGAGAAAAGAGAAATAGAGATAGAAATAACGGAAAAATACCGCCTAAAATCAAAACTCCCTGCCAACCAAAATATGGAATAATCCATGCAGAAATTACCCCGCCTATCGCTGCGCCAACAAGAAAACCGCAAAAAACAATATTGATTAACAAAGATCGCCGATTCTCAGGCGCATATTCAGATATTAAAGTTATTGCATTTGACATCGCGGCCCCAAGACCTAACCCCGTCAAAAAACGCAAAATAGTTAATGTCTGAATTGAATCTGCAACAGCGGTAGCAAGACTTAACAGGCCAAAAACAGTGACGGATATTGTCAACACTGACTTTCGACCAAACCGATCTGCAAGTGGACCCGCAAAAATCGAACCCAACGATAACCCAAAAAGGGCAGCGCTCATCGTCGGCCCAAGAACAGCGCCTTCTACTTTAAAATCATTGGCCACTGCTGATGCAATATACCCCATTAATACCGTGTCAAAACCATCAATAACAACGATTAAGAAACATAGAATTAATACCTGCCATTGAACTTTCGAAAACTTTTGATGATTAATAATATGTTGGATACTAATTGTTTTAGTGCTATTCACCTTGAACCACCAATGCCAAAAAATTCATTATCCTTAATTATAAAGATAAATTATCCGTTTAATAATAGATATAAAGAAAATTTATTTTTAATGTTTCCTGCATTACTTTTATTTACGTTAACATTATCACAATAAAAAAATAATTGACGTTATTATTTTCAATTTATAATATTCCCATGAAATATTTCTATTGACTGACAGACATATCTTCACTTGAAAATATCTGTCCTCTGTTCAGAACGAAACCATATCTGCCGGATTAAAGGTGCTTATCACTCCCAAAACACCCTTAGCCAACGGAATGGCTACCGGAGAGAGATAGGAACCCAACGGGAGACTCACGTGGTCAATGCGGGTAAGCATAGTAAAGTCGTTATTGCGTCTGGTAAGATCGTCGCTGATAGCTTTGCCAATGCGCACCGTCTGCGCCACTCCATGACCACTCCAGCCATGCACCATATACACGGGTACTCTGTCGCCGCTCTTGCGGGCATCAGTGATGCCGTTCAGAGTCAGATCGCTAATCCCGCCCCAGGAATATTCTAGTTCGGCTTTTTCCAACTGCGGGAACACAGTTCTGATACGCCCAAGCAGATAGTTGTTCACATCACGCGGCGACCAAGAGTTTCCAGTACCCTGTCCACCAAACAGCAGGCGGTTGTTGCGCACCGCACGATAGTAATCGACCTGTAACTGTGTATCGTAGACCGGCAGATCTGACGGGATCAGCTCTTTGACATCCACTGGCAACGGCGGCGTTACCGCCACGTAGGAGAAAAAAGGCACTGTGGTGGAAGGGCCAGAGATAAACTCACCCGTGGAAGTATGCACACCCAATACCACCGCCTTACTTGCCCTGATAACCCCCCGCTCAGTTTCTACGACTGCGCCGCCAGCATCCTGCTTGATGCTCTTCACTTTCGTGCTGTCATAAATTCGCCCACCCAGTCTGGCGAAACCATAAACCAAGCCACGCAACAGCGCCAGAGGCTGGACCTGCCCACCGATACTGTCGATATTTGCTCCATGATAAATGTTCGAACGCACATACTCTTCCTGCAATTGGTGTGGTCCGATAACCTTCATCGCCGCATCTCCCAGATGGCGCCGGGCATCGGCATTAGCCACCAACGGCCCCATGTGGCCTGCGTGCAGCGCAGCGGTGATATGACCATATTTGCGGTCACATTCGAAACTATAACGCTCACGGAGTTCATCCACGAGATTCATCGCTTCAACAGATACAAGACGCCATAAGCGTTTCGCCTCATCGAATGAAAGTTTTTCCAGCACAGTTTTAGCGTCCCAGCGTGCAATCCCTGGGGTCATCTGCCCCCCATTGCGACCAGAAGCTCCTGAACCAATGTTATCCTTTTCAACCAGAATCACGTCCACTCCCGCCTCAGCAAGATGCAATGCCGTGGAAGCCCCCAGCAACCCACCGCCGATAACCGCAACCTCGCAGTTCTGATCTCCGGGCAGGCTGCCAAAAGCCGACCAGTCAGCCAAAGAAGCTTCATAATAGTTGGCTGGCATGGCGTCAGCAGCAGCGTCTTTATGCCAGCTCCAGATGCGCGAATCCAATCCCAACCGGCTAACTCTATGCTGCGCATCCTCCAACAGTGTCGGCCGGAGCTTATCAACATTGACGGCCGAAGCATCGGCTGCGGTTAAGGTCCGGGCGAACAGGGATAAGTTGGGAAGTACGGATGAAAGCACTCCCGCCCCGGCGAGCGTCGCCACGGTAGAGATAAAGTCTCTTCTATTCATTGTCATTTCAGCACTCCTGTTATGATCTTGAAATCACCCACTGGCCGGGTCTGGAGAGTTTCCCTATGAGTGAGCCCGGCTATCTGAGCTATATTTATTACTGCCAAAGCTCCCTTTCAGACCGGCGAGAATCAGCAGAATAACAGTGCCGATAAACGGTATGAGATGCAGCAATAACCACCAAGCGCTACAGTTGATGTCGTGCAGGCGGCGGGCATTCACAGCTAGCGCGGGCAAAAACGTGAGCAGCAAATAGACAGCGCTGAACCAGCCCATATAAACTTCAGGATTGGCAACGGCAAAATATCTTTCAAGGAAAGAGATAATAAATACAACCAGGATCTGGAACAGAACGAAGCACCAGAACTCCTTACGTCCGGCTCGCCCTCTGAAGCATGCATAGTTCTTTAATACATTTAAATACCAACGCATTGTTATCCCCTCTTGTGAGGCAGCAGGTTCTATCTACTGTTCAGCTAGATCGAGCAGCACAGACTCCAGAATGTTGAGCGCTTCATCAAAAACGTTATTTTGTATGGTCAGCGGCGGAAGGAAACGAATCACGTTGCCGTGTACACCGCACATCAGCAAGATCAGACCACGCTCCAGCGCTTTCTGACGTACCGCGTTGGTAAAGCTGGCATCGGGTTCCTGACTGTCCGCATGGTTAAACTCCACCGCAATCATCAACCCAAGCCCTCGCACGTCAGCGATCTGCGGGACCCGCGGTCGCAGTTCGTGCAAACGCTGTTTTAGCTGGTCTCCCAACTGCGTCGCCCGCACATTCAGCTGTTCTTCTTCGATCACATCCAGCACCGCATGGGCGGCCGCAATCGCCACTGGGTTACCGCCATAAGTTCCCCCCAGACCACCAGGCACTACAGCATCCATCAACTCTGCACGCCCCGTTACAGCCGCCAGCGGCAAACCGCCCGCCAGACCTTTCGCCATAGTGGTCAGATCGGCAACAACCTCATGATGCTCCATAGCAAACAGTTTGCCTGTCCGCGCGAAGCCGGTCTGAATCTCATCGGCGATAAGTACAATGCCGTGGCAATCGGCGATCTCACGCAGAGCTTTGAGCAGTTCGGGAGGAGCAGGATAGAAACCGCCTTCTCCCTGTATCGGTTCAATGATGATGGCCGCGACGCGCGTAGGCTCAAGATCGGTTTTAAAGAGATTTTCCAGCGCATTCAACGTTTGTTCCACACTAATGCCATGCAACCCGACTGGAAACGGAACACGGTAAACGTCGCTAACCAGCGGGCCGAACCCCATTTTGTACGGTGCAACTTTGCCGGTTAATGACATACCGAGGAAGGTACGGCCATGAAAAGCGCCGCTGAAAGCTACTACGCCACTGCGCCCAGTAGCGGCACGCGCGATCTTCACGGCATTTTCCACCGCCTCAGCCCCGGTAGTGACAAAGACAGTCTTCTTCGCAAAATCACCAGGCACCAAGCAGTTCAGACGTTCGGCCAGCGCCACATAATTTTCGTAGGGCACCACCTGATGACAGGTGTGGGTAAATTGTTCCAGTTGTTCTCTGGCTGCCGCGATGACGCGCGGATGGCGGTGGCCGGTATTCACCACGGCGATACCGGCGGCAAAATCAATATAACGTTGTCCCTGAACATCCCAAATTTCAGCGTTTTCCGCACGCTCCGCATAGACTTGCGTGGTCACGCCCACGCCTTTTGCAATAGCCGCGCTGCGTCTTTTGGCTAACATAGATTCAGTCATAAATGAAACCTCCTCAGCAATCTGAAATAAGCGGGCTTCAACAGACAGACGCCCGATGTGAATAGCGCCCAAAGCTGGTAGAGCATCGCGACCACAAGCTTCGCGCTGTGACCGATCACTGCACAGTGAAATTCGCTGAAATCCGCCAGTTCACCTGAAGCCATCAACCGCAACAGGTGATATTTCCGCGTTGTCTCAACGGGAACCTGACATACGAAGCCGCCGCCACGACATCCGCGACGGGTATCGATCAACTCTAAAAAATACCGTGGCGATGCAGCGCTTTTGCATCCTCCGGTACCGGGGTGATAGCATCCCAAAGTTCAGCCACTTTGCCGTTCTCAATGCGCCATAGCTCGAAGTAGCTGTGACGCGCTCCGGCGATACTCCCCTCCGAATGAGTCAGAACAAACTGCCCATCGGCTACCGTACGGTGAATTTTAGTGTAATGCAGACCCTGCCCCCCATCCCTGAGTTGCTTAAGAAACGAGATAACGGCTGCCGTGCCATCGGCAATATCAGGGCTGTGCTGACGAAACAATTCACCATTAGTGTAGTTTCCAAACTCTTCGTAGTGACCCTCGATCAGGGTGCGTGTAAAAAAGTTGACCACCAGCTCGCGATTTTTCTCTCTGTCATGGTCATGGCCTGCTTCAGTCGGGCCATCTAACTGAGTCCGGCCACTGAGGTTGGGTGCAGCCTGCGGCACCAGGCCGTCCCAGTGCTCTACGATTAAGCCGTCAGCAACCCGGTACAGATCGAAACCGACCAACGGCCGGTCGTCTAATCCCGTAAAACGACCGTGGATGGCGACTAGATCACCATCTTGCAGTAGACGATAAGTTTCGTGATGCAGTTCAGGATGTGTCCAGACCAGCTCACGCAATCCGGCAAGACCATCTTTGACCAACGGAGAATGTTCAATGAAATGCGGCGCAAAATAACGCTCAAGCGCCCCTACATCACGGTCAGTAAACAGCTCATGGTGCGCACGCGACACCAAGTCGCGTGGAGATCTATTCTGAATCATTACGGATGTCCTGTGTCAGTCGTTGGAACTCATCACGTGCTTGATACGCGTATATTCATCGAAGCCATAAGCCGACAGATCTTTACCATATCCGGAGCTCTTGAAGCCGCCGTGCGGCGCTTCTGCTGTAAGAGGAATATGGGTGTTAATCCAGACGGTACCGGAATCGAGTTCACGTGATAGGCGCAACGCGCGGCTATGGTCGCGGGTCCAGACACTGGCGGCCAGCCCGTATTTCACATCGTTAGCTTTCTCTATGGCATCCTGTTCATCGCGGAACTTTTGCACCGTGATAACCGGGCCGAAAATCTCAGTCTGGATTGCTTCGTCGTGCTGCTCCAGACCGGTAATTACCGTAGGTTCAAAGTAATAACCCGAACGTTCGGCCTGACGGCCTCCTGTTTCGATACAAGCATGAGCGGGCAAACGCGCAATGAACCCTTTGACCTGCTCCATCTGACGAGCATTATTGAGCGGCCCATATAGCGCCTCTTCATCTTCCGGAGAGCCAAAGCGGGTAGCTTTAGCTGCCGCCACCAGTTTAGCAACGAAGGTATCGTAAACAGATTCATCCACCAACACACGCGAAGCTGCCGTACAATCCTGACCCGCATTGAAATACCCCGCGGTAGCAATGGTCTCCACCGCTTTGTCCATATCCGCATCGGCGAAAACAACCACAGGCGCTTTGCCGCCTAACTCCAAATGTGCTCTGGTGAGATTAGCCGCCGCCGAAGAGGCAACCTGCAAACCTGCGCGCACGGAACCCGTGATGGAAACCATAGCTGGCGTTTTGTGTGAAACAACCAGAGCGCCCGCGCTGGCATTACCCAACACCACGTTGAATGCGCCTATAGGGAAGAACGGAGCGGCCAGTTCAGCCAGCAACAGAGTACTTTCCGGCGTGGTATCGCTTGGTTTGAGCACCACAGTATTACCCGCTGCCAGCGCAGGCGCTATCTTCCATACCGCCATCATCAGCGGGTAGTTCCACGGGGTAACTTGCCCCACCACGCCCAGTGGTTCGCGCCGGATGCTGGTCGTCATATCAGGAAGATATTCAGCAGTCGCTTTGCCTTCCAGAAAACGGGCGGCGCCGGCGAAGAAACGGATATGATCTACTGACGTCGCAACTTCCTCAGAAGCAATCAGATGCTTGAGCTGCCCCGTATTGCGGCTTTGCGCTTCGATCAGACGCTCAGCGTTTTTTTCCACTGCATCGGCTAATGCCAGCAACGCCTGCTGACGTGCTGACGGTGTGCTGCGCCGCCAGATCTTGAATGCCTCTTTAGCCCCTGCATAAGCTTCATCAACATCCGCTACAGTCGCGTTAGGAGAATGCGCATAGGTTTCACCAGTGACCGGGCTTACCAGGTCAAAATATTCGGAACCTTTAGATTCAACATACTGACTATTAATAAAATGCCTGAGCGTTGGTACCGCCATAAATCTCTCCCTAATGGATTGGATAATATAAAATATAACCTATAACTTAATATATTCAATTACTATATAGATGTTAATTTTTCAACTAAAAAATAAAAATAAAAGAGTAATTAGACACATAGATATAAATTTCGACTCTCCTGTTCAGGAAAATATGCCAATCTGTGAGCAGGATCGAGAATTTTTTTAACCAGAAGAAAAGACTCTGGAACCATTCTTCGTTAGGATTATTTCCAATCTAGTCAATATTCACACATTGCTCAATTTTTAAAATTAATATTAAAAAACAAATTGTTACTTGATAAAACACGATGAAAAACATAATAAAAAATATATCTTTAATTCACAGGAATTATATTTGCAAGCTTAACATTATCTCATACAGAAATTATTCTTCTTGGTATACAACTGGCAACTCACCAGAATACTGCTCGTCATAATAATGGTTCATTGCCTGCGCCTCTTGATGTCCATAAAGTTTAAAGTGATATTGAATTTGATATTATTCACGACTTCTTTAGTAGATTAATTAACACAGGTATTGATGGTAAATTAAATACCAATTTGGCAGTTAGTTGGGAAGTCAAAGATAATAAAGTGTGGTTATTTCATTTAAGAGAAAGAATAAAGTGGTCTGATGTTCTCCTATTACTGCCCATGATGTGGTTTTTAGTTGGCAACGTTTAATTGATCCGAGGGGTTTAAGGTGAGCAGACCCCTATGTGAACATCTGTAGGGTGTGTTAAAGTTAAACTTAGAGTTTTAGGATATGATGAACGATGAAGAAAAACACCACACCTACATTGCATGATGCTATTTTTAAGCAGTTCCTGACACATCCGGATACTGCCAGGGATTTTCTGCAATTTCATCTACCGCCGGCGTTACTCGAAGTGTGTGATCTGGAAACCCTACAACTGGCGTCAGGGAGTTTTATCGAAGACGATCTTCGACCGTACTACAGCGACGTGTTGTATTCTTTGAAAGCAGGTAAGGGTGATGGCTACGTGTATTGCCTGATTGAGCATCAGAGTTCACCGGACAAACAAATGGCGTTTCGGCTGCTACGCTATGCGATCGCTGCGATG
>NZ_JAZGJN010000169.1:0-8829 GCF_038085095.1 Photorhabdus sp. P32
TTCAGGTATCGCAATTTACCTTGCAGGAAGAGCTATCACAGCTTTTTAGCCTGACATTAAAGGTGGCGAGTTCACGTGACGATATTCCCCTGAATGAACAACTGGGTTGCCGTGCATCCTTGACTATTACCCGTAATGACGTGGCCGAACGGACCATTTATGGGTTGATAACCGGGGCTGAACAGGGTAATACCGACGGCCGTCGCACTTTTTATATTTTCACTATCCGCCCCGGTTATCAACCCATAAATGGTCCGTTCGGCCACGTCATTACGGGTAATAGTCAAGGATGCACGGCAACCCAGTTGTTCATTCAGGGGAATATCGTCACGTGAACTCGCCACCTTTAATGTCAGGCTAAAAAGCTGTGATAGCTCTTCCTGCAAGGTAAATTGCGATACCTGAAAAGTTGTTTGAGATAGTGCGCCAATTCGGCAGGTGAAAACTAATCCATCCATATTTGAAACCCTACATCATTATTGAACTATGATCCTGAAACGGGGATAACGCCAGAGGCTATTAAACACGTCATCACATGTTGTTCTTTTAAATAGCGCCGGCCTGTTCCGCGGTAAAAAAATGACAGCGTAAAACAGCCATCATTTAATATGTGGCGTTAGCGAGAACAATAGACCGCGTCCAACTGAGTAGGATGGAGTGGAGACAAATAACAGAGAATTTAGCTCTCTCAATGTTATGACCACAAGATCACGATATTTATCATACGAACATAAAAAAAACGTGACAAATATCACACAAAATGGCGAATTAATCGCGATTAATGTATGGAATGAATAAAAAATAGGGTCACTGGGTTGAATATTAAGGCGAAACCCAAGCGTATCCATGAAACTAAATGAGTAAGGGAACTCGCAAAAACGCGGTTCCCTTATTCAACCATTTAGCTTCCTATTAAGAAACGACTGGCGCAATCGATCCTATTCACCTATTTCACTGACGATGAATCGCGGCATGAGATGCATCACTCAGCGAAGAGCGGCGGAAATTGAACCACACCAGCGCAGCCATCATCAGGAGAAACAGGGAGGCAGCGCCCATCACAGAAAAAACAGCATCGTCGAACGCTGACTTAGCAAGGCTGACCAACGCTTGCCCCGCATCCGGCGCCATATCTTTTGCCGCAATCAGCGCCCCATCGATACCATCTTTAGCAGCATCGTAGACTGGAGAATCCACTGGAATATCAATGAAATAGCTATAGATGAATGACATAATGCTACCCATGATCGCAATACCCAATCCACCACCTAATTCATAGGAAACTTCTTCAACGGACGCCGCCATACCTGCCCGATTTGGCGGCGCAGCCTGCATGATCGTACTGGACGCCGCGGTCATTGTTGCTCCAAGACACATCCCGAGCGCAAAAAAGCAAACTATCTGCAAAGGTAGAGGCGTTGAAAAACTCGCCATGAGCGCCAGTATGGCAACGGCATACATCAGCAACGAGGTTATGAGGAATCGCGCACCCCCTAAACGAGGAAGAACCCAACCACTCACAGGACTTGCAACAATCGCGCCCAATGAGAATGGCAGAAAATAGAGCCCAGATTGCAAAGGGGTTAATGACAATACCAGTTGCAAACGCTGGCTTAACACCAAATTAAGACCCATTAAACAGGAGGAAGCCACCAGCCCTGCGATAACCGCGGATGAGAAAGCCGGACTTTTGAACAGGTCAAAATCAATCAACGGATGCGCACTGCGTTTTTGCCGTCGAATGAACAGCGCCAGAAAACCTATCGTCAGGGTGGAAGTTATCAATATCCCGATATAAGAGGGCTGCCGTTTGGCAAATTCTTTGATGGCATAAGCGAAGCTTATCAAGACAACCATGATCTGCAATGAGCCAATAAGATCCCACGGATGAGACGAATCTGTTTTCGCCGTTGGGACAAACAACCACGACAGAATGAGTGTCAAAATCACCAAAGGAACGTTGATCAGAAACACTGATCCCCACCAAAAATATTCAAGCAATAAGCCGCCAATCAGAGGGCCTATTGCCGCGCCGCCAGAGGCAACCGCCGTCCAGATCCCAATGGCAAATGATTTCTCATCTTCATCTTCGAATGTCAAAGCGATAATCGACAATGTGGCAGGCATCATGATTGCCGCTCCAACCCCTAATAATGCCCGAGAAACAACCAACATCTCCGGCGAATAAGAGTAGGCGGCCGCCAAGGATGAGAACCCGAAGATGATGAGACCGTAAACAAACAACCGTTTATGCCCAATGCGATCTCCCAAGGTACCCGCCCCTAGCAACAACCCAGAGACAATAAGAGGATAGATATTTACTATCCATAACTTTTCCGTTGTATTCGCCCCCAAACTGTGGGTCAGACTCGGTAACGCGGTATATAACACTGTCATATCGATAGCAACCAGCGATAACGCGACTGAAACAGCAGTGAGCACCCACCATTTCTTTATCGTATTCATTTCATTCATCCATTCTTACTGCTATGTCATCTTCAGAAAACCCGGTGTCAATCAGATGCAATGATTATCATACTCTTGCAATAAATCATTAACGTTAACGCTAAGAGTGATATCACATTTCAACTTTTTATTTAATTCCGTTTCGGCTACTCCCTGAATAGTGCCTTGAGCAACGAGTCTAACCACTCGACTACGTGACAATACAAGCTTTTTGGTCAAGATTGAGATCAATCTGATAGGAATAGGATATTCAAGCTGTATTGTGATCTCCGCCGCTGGAATTTGAGCGATGTCCTGAAGCTCTTTACCTTCGACAATAAAGTCAGGAACAGCGCCGAATTCAACTCTATTTTTTACCAATATGTAATAATCAAAAGCATATCTCCGTATTTCATCTTGATCATTACGCAAAAACCGTTCATATAAATTGCTCTCCAATTTGCTGACATGAATCCTGGAAAAAATATCAATATTCCAAGTGTAATCACACTTTTCACATTTATAGATGCTCCACACATCTAAAACTTTTTTTTGCGCATTAATCCTAAAAGTGCCGGCTGGATAAAACTCCTTTTTTACTTTACAGCCAGGACAACGTTTCAAAATGGTCTGATAACTTACAGGTCTTACTAACCAGATAACATTTCTATTTGTCATATATAGATCAACATTTAAATTGATTAAGTTAATTACGGCTAAATTAGTCAATTTCAGATCTAATTTTGCTAATATTCTATAACATCAGATCTTGAAACCTTTTATCAATTAGTTGCTTAAATAACATTGATGTTTATATTTTGCAGGCATCGATACAGTACACAGCATTCAGATAACAGAAGAGAGAGAGAATGGCCTTGACGTGAATTGCCGTAAGCCTATAATTTCCCTGAAAGGAAGGGATTATTTTACCAAGCTATTTAATATCATTAATGATTTCAATTAATATTTTCGCTACTTTTTTCATAAAACAAAAATATCACGGAAGAAAAAAAGAATGAAACCCAAAGACTAGAAATAAAAAGATTAATATTGCACCCTATAGAGAGAATAAGGATTAAATACAAATTCGAGGTACATTCCCTTAGTGGGAAATTGTTCATTATCTTACGGGGAGCACACCATCTTTCCTGTAACTGATTTATCCAGCACGGAGTTTTTTAGCCTGCTTATCAAGCCCCTCAAAGATAGGTTCGCTAATGTTACTTGGGAAGTCCTTGGGCAATTCACGCGCAACTTGGTCGATTACAGCTCCTGACATTTCCCCCATCCGCGTCATCAGACTTTCTGCTGTCTCAGTAGAAAATTCAACATGCTGAGCGGTAGATGAAAAATGACGAGGCTGGATATAAGCCCAGTTATATTGGCGATTCTTTCCTCGTAGCGCCATTGCCATTTTGGCCTTCTTCGGTGCTATACCCTTCGTCGCAAAAATAGGGTAAGCCGACAACACATCATAAAGTGGCGTCATCTTATACGCTGATTCAGGCTGAATGAATATACTGAAATTTTTACCATGACCATCAATCGCCGCCAACAGCCAGAACAGAATCTGAGACTTGAAGAACGTCTCTCTGTCCTGAGTTGGTTGTAGCGAACCGAGTAGCAGTCTCATGGCGTCTGCAATGCCAGGTCCACCATCCGACTCATATTTGAGTGCCGGAGCAATACCCAGAGCCTGGCAAAGATCTTCCTGAGGAAGGCGCATTAACCAACTCCCATCAGATGACCATCGGCGGTCGAAGCGTTCAATAATCAATACTTTCAACTTTCCGAAGGTTGCCAATTCGACATTAGCCACAGGGAGACCAAATGCCTTGGCAATCTTTAGGCAAAGCCATTCGTTTTCACAGCTTTCGCTGAGATCAATATTGTTCTGTTCAATCCTACCAATTGGCAGTTTGAAGATATGACTCGTGGGTGTGCTTCCCCGGGGGCGCTGCCAACATCCCTGATGCCAGAGGAGAGCGGTTTTTTCTTGAGCTCCGGCTAATGAGATCCTGAAATCATCTCGCTCTGTCATTCCCAACGGGGCGCTTTGATACCCTTCTAGCAGCTCGGTAATCGCATCATCATTGAGCGGTTCACCAACCATATTACTGACGGAAGGGATATTTGCTCCCTCAGGATAAAGCTGAATGGCCCCTACACAATCCCTTCCCACACTAGCCAATAGATCGAAAGGATGCTTGCTTTGTACCTTAAACCGCGCCTGTATCCTGGCAATAACCACATCCGAATCTGGTAATAGGTTATCGAAGAAGTTGAATACCTCTTTGCCCCCATATCGTTGGGAGCTAAGAGGGATTGAAAGTGAGATGGCGCGAGCGCCATCCAAAAGCAGCCACTCATCTTTGTACTGAAATGACATCGCGCCAGCACCATCACGAAATAGCGTTCCTACCTCAAAACCATTAAGCGCAACTGTTAACGCCTTCATCGATTACCACTCCTCTTTCCAACCAGAACCTGTTCTTGGCGGACTTCCACGCTCCGACACACGTAGCTCCAATTCCAGCGCGGAGAGTAACTTGAACAATGTCTCTATCTTACTGCCCTCTGGATACTTCTCGAACCCCGATACAGTGCTCTGTTTCATGCCGACCCGATCAGCCGTTTCCCGCTGAGTCAACTTGCTTTTTTTGCGGGCCTCTCTCATTGCAAGCGCGAGCATCTTTGGTGATGTGATCTTCATAATTATCCCCTATGACGGATAAATACAAACATATACCCTGTAGGGGATAAACTCAAGTTTATCCCCTATAAAGGATAAAAAAGAAAATATCCCCTGAAAGGGATATATCGGCTATTAAGAGAGGGTAAACCTGACCCACGCTACCGTAGGTCAGGCACATCACTGTGATCTTCTTTTATAGAAAGAAAAACCATCACAACTCACGCTTTGGACAATCAATCACATCGAAATTTTTGCTGTAGCAAATGTAAAATTCATCACGATTGATCTGAATGGTTTTCCCCTTCAACGATGGGTTATTTTTCTGGAGGAATTTAATTAACTGTTCATTAGATGGACGATTACTCGGTAATACCAACTCATCGAACAGTTCCTGCTGTTTACTGAAAAATTGATCTGGCGTTGCAAACGCGCAAACACCATGTTTTTCCCACTCAGCTTGTAACAGATCCGCCCCTGGAGAAGCACAGAGATAAGGTTCAATCACCTGATAATCCAGTTGTGGCAAATCCCCTTTGCAAAGACGTGGATGTTTGCGAACATCAGACCAATCACGGCACTGCGCCATTGATTTACCGTTGCAGGTTTGCGCCCATAAGCCGTGAATTACCCAACTAAATTTGTTTTCGGAGAAGCATTGCAATTCAAATTTTTCATATTCACGCTGCGCCTCAGCAAGTTTGTTGCTCTTTTTCAGTTTGTTAATATTCTTTTCTTTACTCTTACAAAATGCGGGAGAATAACTAATAGCCAGTTTGAAGTAATCTGTCGATGCGGTTGCATTCTGACCATAACGGTCACTTTTAGCAACGTAGTCATAATCTTTCGGCTCAGTCACAGGTAAGATACAAGATGCCCCCCCTTCCAATGTTATTCGAGACTCTAACAAGTCAGTCACTTTTGTTACTTCTGGTTGCTTCGCACAGCCAACAACCAGCAAAACGAATATTGCTGATAATAAATTAAAAAAACGCATCTTAATTCCTTATGGGAAATTATTTCCCTGTTGATGGTAAACAAACAAAAAACCTGCCCAAATTAGGGCAGGAGGCGAACAATTAAAATTATTTTTTTTCAGTCAGATCAATTTGATACACAGCAAAACCGATATCATCATTTTCCAGATATTTCATCGGGTATTGGGAAAACTCTTTGATGAATTTTGCCGCTTTCTCACTTGGAGATGTTTCAAAACGGATATCCAGTTTCT
Source organism: Photorhabdus sp. P32 (assembly GCF_038085095.1). Lineage (NCBI taxonomy): Bacteria > Pseudomonadati > Pseudomonadota > Gammaproteobacteria > Enterobacterales > Morganellaceae > Photorhabdus > Photorhabdus sp. P32. Next base: position 6,369 of record NZ_JAZGJN010000169.1, read on the forward strand.
TATCAGTTTTGATTGGCACAATCGACCAGTTACGCTCGGCTTTGGTCGTTACCATTCCTTGCTGTTTAGACATTCTGACAATGTAAGCAACCAAAACAGCACGGTTCTCATCCGGTGAAGCAAATGCGATGTGATCTTCGCCTGTACCGGCAAATTTACCGCCATAGGCGCGGTAGTTATTGGTAGCAATGAGAAATTTCGCTTGAGGATCGATTGGTTTACCTTGGTAAGTCAGCTCCTTGATACGGTTCGCCCCTTGATTGACAATCTGGCAATCAACGTCATATTTAGCAGGCTGAGTCAGATCAATCTTATAATTCACACCACTAATCATGTCGAAGTTATAAGTACGGAAGCCGCTCCAATTCAACAGATACTGCGGCTGAGTTGAATTTGGATCAATCTGGTTATACATACCGGCCGAACACTCCAGCCATTCAAGCACATCAGCGCCGGTGACTTTCACAACCGCCAGCGTATTGGAATAGAGATACAAATCTGCTGCATTACGGAAAGTTAAATCGCCTTTTTCAACTTCAACAAACTCTGCGGGCGCATTTTTACGCCCACCAACTTTGAATGGCGCCGCAGCGGCCAGAACAGGAATATCTGCTAAATCAGGATCACCCTGAATAAAACGCCGGGCGTAATCTGCTTGTGCATCATTCACGATTTGCACTGTCGGGTCATTTTGAATCAAAGCCAGATAGCTATACATATTGGCAGACGCTTTGCCAATCAATTTACCCATAAATCCCAGAGTTCCTTGATGGGCTTTATCGATAATTTTTGCTAACTCACTATCACGCTCAACCAGCGCCTTTTTATTTATTTTGTCATAAATCGGGCGCGCTTCTGCTTTTGCCTGCGTCACTTTCCATGCTCCACCCTCGTTGTTGATAACCATATCAACAACACCTAAATGATCGCCCCATTGGCCAGGCATAACGGCCGGAATACCGTTAACCGTACCTTTGGCAACATCAACGCCTTTAATGTCGGCAAATTCTTGACTTGGGAATACCCCATGCGAGTGACCAAACATAATCGCATCAATGCCTTTAACTTCACTCAGGTAATAAACCGAGTTCTCGGCCATTGCTTTATAAGGCTTCCTGGAAAAGCCGGAGTGAGGAATAGCAATAATCAAATCTGCCCCCGCTTTTTTCATTTGAGGAACAAATTTTTTCGCAGTTTCAGTAATATCGTTAACGACAACCTTTCCATTCAGATTGACCTTATCCCAGATAACAATCTGGGGAGGTACAAAGCCGATATAACCAATCTTGATGGTATGATTTTTACCCTCCCGATCTTTTACCGGCGTATCAACAATGATATAGGGGGTGAAATAGTTCTTACCGGTTTTCGCATCCATGATGTTGGCATTGATATAAGGGAACTTCGCACCCGCAATAGCTTTTTTCAGATAATCCAAACCAAAGTTAAACTCGTGATTACCAAAGTTACCCACGGTATAACCCATTGTATTCATTAACTGATGTGCTGGATGAACTTCTCCTTTTTTAAGCCCTTTCGCTGCCGCGTAATCCGCCAATGGGCTACCTTGAATCAGGTCGCCGTTATCAACCAAAATGGTATTGGAAGCTTCTGCTTTAGCCGCTTTAATTAAGCTCGCTGTGCGTACCAAACCAAATTGTTCTGTAGGCTTATCCTTAAAGTAATCAAAATCAATCAGGTTACTGTGAACATCAGATGTTTCCATTACCCGCAAATCAACTGTTGCAGCATGGGCATTGCATGCGACCAATAAGGCTAATGTGGAGACTTTCAACACATTGTTAACCATTTCACACCTCTTTTTTAGGTAATTTAGGAGAACTCAAAATCAACTCTCCTTATCACTGTCAACTTACAAGTACAGATGAGCGTCGGTTTCCACAATCATCCGTTGTTATTTTTCATAAGCTGGATTGTCGCTGTTTTCGCCATCATATGCCGCTTCAGCAAACAAACGCAGACTATTGTACTGAGAAATTGTTAAACGTTTATCTCAACCAACAAGATAAATCTGTTTTTTTGTAGTTAGGGTCTTTTCATTTTTAACACGCAAAAGAGTTACCCTCAGACATACCACCTTGCCAGGATCTCGCCTCTTCTATAACACAAGCATGACAAAATCTGCTCTTTAGCCGCCTTCATCAGCATTAAATTTCAGTTAAGTTAGAATAAAATACCTATAATACTTCGTATTTAATTATTAGCTTTATTTCTGAACAAAAATCTCGCTATTCAATTGAACCGGTAAAATATTCAGGCTAATAAATACGCCTCATAACATTACCGTATAAAGCACAATTGTTAACAAATTGTAAATATTTTTATGCAATCAATTATCATCCATATTATGGTCTCCTTATATAAATGTTTATGGTATTTAACTATAAAATAACCGTTAATTTAGGTTATAATGATTGAACTCTTTTAATTAAAAAAGAAC
>NZ_JAZGJN010000170.1:0-9199 GCF_038085095.1 Photorhabdus sp. P32
TAAAATATCATTATGAGAAAAAGTTCTACTTAATAATTAATATTGGCAATATTCATATTAAAACTGCCTTATCACAAGTTAAATATGCAAGGCGTATTCGACTAATTTTTGGTTTTATTAGTTTCAAGTTGGTTACAACAAGGATGTAACATACCATAACCAGAGAAAAGGAAGTCTTGGAAATATTAATACCGGCATTTCATTATCGATCTTTTTGAAAAAATTTTCTTTGTTGAGGAAAAGAAGTGAATATATTGGTATTAATAAATACATTCATTAAGTAGCAGGTAATTAAATATGGTAAAAAGGAAAGTTCTGTTTAAATCTAAAGCCGCTTTCTACACCCAACAATTATGTAAATAAAGCTGTTGAAAAAGATATTAGTGGAATGTCAACTAATTCAGGAAAAGAAAATTTTTTAATTATCCTATTTGAACAGAAAATTAAGTAAGGAACATACTTATGAAAATAACATGTAATCACTGCAAACAACCTGTTGAAAAAATGAATCTAAAACAAGCTAAAGTTATTCAGACTCTTGAGTTTGGTGAGTGGGTTGTTGATTTAATCTTGGTTTGTCCACATTGTAGTCAGCAATACGGTGTATCTGTGGCAACATGGGATTTACAGCCACTGGAGACCCCTCATGGATAAAACGGCCTTATACCGAAAAGTCAGGTTCAGTAGTATCAAGTTAATGCTGACTATTTTGGTTTACTCAATTAGAGAGTACATAGCAGAGGTATGAATAAGATGGCAAAACAGAAACTTATTCAGCTTATTCATATTGCACATAGTAATCTAAAACTAGATGAAGATACGTATCGCCAGATGCTACTTTCAGAAACCGGAAAAGCCTCTACGCGGGAAATGGATATCCCGCAGTTAACTCGCGTTTTGGATGCGATGAAAAAGCGCGGTTTTAAGATTAAATCCCCTGAGAAATCCAAAACATCGCGTTCATTAGATTGCCACCCCCACTCAAAGAAGATACGTGCATTGTGGTTGGAAATGGCATCTATAGGTATTGTTCATAATAGTTCTGAACAAGCCTTAGCTCACTGGGTTAAGCGTGAAACGGATATTGATGATTTACAGTGGTTGGATTCAGGCCAAGCCAGCAGCATTATTGAAAAACTGAAGAAGTGGCGGAACCGCGTCACGAGGAAAAAGTATGAATGATGTGAATAACTTTCGTAGCAAAGGTCCTGAACTGCTGGTAGAACTGGCACAGCACACAGCCTGTACGGTCAGTGAAATAATCCATGTTGAGCCTGCGTTAGCTGAACAAATTGGCGAAGCTGTTGCGAACCATATGATGCAGGTTTGGGGCGGTCAAAATGTCTATTTTCCTATGGGCATGGTTTGGAAAGTCAGCCTCCGTGATCGTGAGATTTTCAACGAGTTTAACGGTAAAAATCATCATGATCTGGCTCGCAAGTTTGGTGTTTCTATTCAATGGATTTACAGCGTAGTGAAGCGTATCCGAAAGGAAGAACTAGATCGCCTGCAAGGTAAGTTATTTGATAACGAGTCTGAATAGGCAGGTCAAACTGATTGAGCTTAGTAAAATTAGATGGCAGACTAAGCATGATTCTCGTTCGGTCTGCCTTTCAAATACTGAAAAGGATTTACAATTGAATCTCCATAACTTCCCACTTAGTCCAAGTTTTTCCCATAATTATCTTTCAGTTCCCTGTCAAATATCTTACTTATGATCAGTATATTAATTTCTTCACGTAATGAATTTATTACTTCCTGAACAAGCTTTTGTGTAGCCGCCAGTGTGTCGCTATTGCCAATCACATTTGTAAGCTGAACAACCCCCTTTTGTGTTAATGAAGCATTGGGAATATCTGTTGTAATTTTTTGTTCTATCGCTTTATTTAATTGAGCGGTAAGTTTGGCTACATTTCCATCATCCAGAACATCATTGCCAGATCGTGTCGCGATAAAATCAGCGACGACAGATGATATGGTTGATGACTGACGTAACACCTTATTTAACAAGTGGGTGGGAACATTGTCCGGAGAAAATCCTGTATGCAACTCCTGGTTTTGTTCATATTTTTCTTGACTAATGACATTTGCATTATTACTAATAGAAAAAGCCTTAAAATCATTCTTGTGACTCATATACTTTCCTTAAATCAAATAATGTGATTTTATAATCAACATCTTGAATTACTGTAAAAATAATCTCCTGCAATTCAGGCAAATCAAAGTTTAGTTCAGGAAAAAAATAACACTGTATTCTTATTACTTATAAGGTTAACCGTTTTTGTATCATTGGCAGCAATAAGTAGTTCAATATTTTGGTGTAGAAAATACACCCCCAAATTTATATTTAATATCTGGAAATTATTTTTCTTTTATTTCTTCTACCCCTTCCTACAACTTCTTCTGTTTTAAATTCTAATATGAATCTTCTGGCATCTAGACACGAATATCTAAGCGGCCGTATTATAGAATGTCACCGGATTTTCCATATTAATAAAACACACCTTCGTTGTTCTTATTGACACATTTAAGTTATTAGTCATAAAAAACGTAAAAAATAAAGCCGGTTATCCGGCTTCAATGACTTGGCTGCTCCGGCCACTCGATATCAGGAGCTTGCAGAATATCAACACGGCTCAATAATACAAAATACTTTTTCCAAGCCATCAATGCTATTCTCTCTGCCTCTGTTGCCATTTCAACATCAACGGTATGTTGCAGTAATGTAACCACTTCATTTGCATGTTGACGCAATGTATCTCGCTGTTGTTCTGCCTGTTCAATCTGACTGGCTTTTACTGCAACTTCATCAACGACCCACTCTTCTCCGGTCCACTTATCAAAATGAGTAGCAGGTTTTTTGAATGTTAGCGTATCTGATAATTCACCGATTTCTGTTATCTCAATCGGCAAACAAGTTTGCGTGTTGTAAGCTGTTTTCCCCCGGTAATCGGGTACAATTTCCCAATTCTTACCATCTTCACTACGACAAACCACTTTATTATCAGAATCTGGAAGTTCTGGCGCATCAGTATAGGAACTAGCTGGTAGCCCTACTCCTTCCATTAGATATTCCGGGCGAGCGAAAATGAACTCACGGGAATATGGTGCTGCATGATAAATTGTCAACCAACCGGGCTTTTCTGCTAACCCATCTTTACCTAATACTGCCACTTCAGATTCTAAAGAATCTTTTTGTTCAGCCATTACTCTGCATGTTGCCCTTACTACGTAGTTAAATGCAACGTTTCGGGGACGAGTGACACCAACATAATTCATGACTACATCCGCATCAATCTTCTTCCACGATATCCCTCCCCCCACTACTGTCGCATCTGTATACAATTGTGCTATATTTACAGGATCATCCCATCCATATTTCGCACTTCCTCGTGATACATTGGCAAGCGTTGCCACAGAGGTCAAAATATCACCGTTAATCAGCGATCCCTTTTGCCAAGACAAAAGCCCACGTCCACTATCAACTCCTCGACTATCATCCCATCCTCGGATAAATTCTCCTCTTAAATCAGGTAATCTGCCGTCAGGATAAGCTTCTGCTAACTTTGGGTACTGTAACTTATTAAAAAATGCACCATTACAAGTGAGATAACCGATAGGTGGATAGGGCAACGGCCAAGGAATTGGAACACCAATAGGAATATTACTAGCTTCTTTATTTTGCCTATCTATTTCTTCTCTAGAATACGCTCCCACATCTGCCGCATTCAAATTGATATCCTCAGTCAACACTTTACCATTCACTTTTCGACTATTAGGCACTCTGCCATTCATATTTTCATACAGTGAGTTTACTATTTCCTGAGCCAATTTTTGCGTCACTGCCAATGTATCACTATTACCGACTTCATCAGTCAGTTGAACAACACCTTTTTGTATTAATGAAGCACCAGGAATTTCTGTTGTAAACTTTTGTTCTAAAGCTTTATTTAATTGAGCGGTAAGCTTAACTAAATCACCATCATCCAGAATATCATCACCAGATTGTGTCGCGATAAAATCAGCAATGACTGATGATATTATTGACGATTGACGTAATACCTTATTTAACAAGTGAGTGGGAACATTATCCGGTGGAAACCCAGTCAACAACCCTTTACTTTCTTCATATCTTTCCTGACTAACTACATTTGCATTATCACTAATAGAAAAAGCTTTAAAATCATTTTTATGACTCATGTACTTTCTCCTTAAATTAAATAATATTATTTTATAATCAACACATTGAATTATTGCAAAAATAATCCTCCTGCAATTCACTCAAATTAAAGTCTAGTTCAGAAAAAGAATGTAGTTCAAATTTTGGCGTCAAAAATATATTACCAAAATTTATATTTAACATCTGGAAATTATTTTTCTCCTATTATTTCTATCTTATCCTGTAACCTCCTATGTTTTAAGTTCCAAAATGAATCTCCTGACATCTGGATATTAATATCTAAGTGGCAGTGTTCTAGAATGTCACCGGGCTCTCCATCTTCATAAAACACACGCTCATTGTTCTCATCTATACATTTAAGTCGCCAGTTCTGAATTCTCTGTTTTCAGAATGAAAAAATAAAGCCAGATTAACCGGCTTTATTCTTACTTCAAGCTACTCCGGCCACTAGAATTATGCTGCCCTTACAACGTAGTTAAATGCAATGTTACGGGGTCTATTTTCATGTGATGTTCTTGCAACATTTGAATTATCAAAATAGATTACATACCCGGTACCTGCAACTAGCTGATAAACAATTGTACGAGCCGGCCCTTCCGAAAACACACCGCTCGTGCTGTCATGCGGCCGCGTCATCATACCGATGTTATTACCGCCTTCAAGCGCCCCACCTAATTTCTGCATTGTATCTATTTGCCACGAACCACACACACGACCAGGATCAACACCACGGCCATCATCCCATCCCCGAATAAACTCACCTCTTAAATCAGGTAATCTACCGTCAGGATAAGCTTCCGCTAACTTTGGGTACTGTAATTTATTAAAAAATGCACCATTACAAGTGAGGTAACCAACAGGAGGATAAGGCAACGGCCACGGAATAGGAGAACCCGCAGGAATTTCACTGGCAACTTTAATTCGGTTATCTATCTCTTCACGGGTATAAGTATACTCACGTAATGAATTTATTTCTTGCTGAACAAGCTTTTGCGTCACTGCCAATGTATCACTATTGCCAATCACATTTGTAAGCTGAACCACACCTTTTTGTGTTAACGAAGCACTGGGAATATCTGTTGTAATTTTTTGTTCTAATGCTTTATTTAATTGAGCACCAAGTTTAGTTATATTTCCATCATCCAGAACATCATTGCCAGATTGTGCCGCGATAAAATCAGCAACGACAGATGATATGGTTGATGACTGGCGTAACACCTTATTTAGAAAGTGTGTTGGAACATTATCTTGAGGAAATCCAGTCTGTAAACCCTGATTTTCTTCATATTTTTCCTGACTGACTACATTTGCATTATTACTAATAGAAAAAGCCTTAAAATCATTTTTAGGACTCATATATTTTCCTTAAATAAAATAATGTTATTTTATAATCAACATTTTGAATTATTATAAAAATAATCCCCTGTAATTCATGCTAATGAAAGTCTAGTTCAGGAAAAAAACAATACTGTGTTCTTATTACTTATAAGCTTAACCGTTTTTGTATCATTGGCAGCAATAAGTAGTTCAACATTATGAATTTCTCTAATGACTTTATGTGTGGGTCTTAACCTATCGTAATCCTAACCGGTTTCCCTAGCCGATACACCTCAGAATTTAAAAAGATAAAGCCGGGCTAACCGGCTTTATTACTACCTCATTTTATCCAACCATTCCAATATCGGAAGCTTGTAAAATATCTGCTCTGCTCAATAATACCCAATATTTTCTCCATTCAAATAAAGCAGCTTCTTATATTTCTGGCTTTCAAAGAGTATTTCTGTTCAGCTATTATGCTGCTCTCACTATGTAATTAAATGCAATGTTGCGAGGGCGGTTCTCCGAGGCTACAGGAACAACTCTTGACGCGTCGAATCCAAAACCATATTCAGTGTATACAACATCCGGGGTAAAATGACCTACCGATTTGGACTTGCCGTCTGTACCCACCCCAAAAGTTGCGCTAGCATAACAAGCCCCTTTTGTTGCCAGATGAAAGCCATTTGTTATCGCCCCAGGAAACGAGCCCTGAATATTTCTAATAGCATCCCCCTGATGAGTTAAAACTCCACGACCACTATCAATACCTCGACCATCATCCCATCCGCGGATAAATTCTCCCCTTAAATCAGGTAATCTACCGTCAGGATAAGCTTCCGCCAACTTCGGATACTGCAATCGATTAAAAGCTGAACCATTGCAAGTAAAATAGCCGAACGGCGGATGAGGTAACGGCCACGGAATCGGAGAACCGACAAGAATTTCATTGGCAGCTTTAATCCGATTATCTATCTCTTCGCGGGTATATTCACGTAATGAATTTATTACTTCCTGAACAAGCTTTTGTGTAACCGCTAATGTATCGCTATTGCCAATCACATTTGTAAGCTGGACAACACCTTTTTGAGTTAATGAAGCGCCGGGAATATCTGTTGTAATTTTTTGTTCTAACGCTTTATTTAATTGAGCTGTGAGTTTAGCTATATTTCCATCATCCAAAACATCATTACCAGATCGTGCCGCAATAAAATCAGCCACGACAGATGATACCGTTGACGCTTGACGTAATACTTTATTTAACAAGTGAGTGGGAACATTATCTGGTAAAAATCCAGTCTGCAAACTCTGATTCTCTTCATATTTTTCTTGACTGACTACATTCGCATTATCACTAATAGAAAAAGCCTTAAAATCATTCTTGTAACTCATATACCTTCTCCTTAAGAAAAATAATATTTTTTATAATCAACATATTTAATTACTGAAAAAAAATAATCCGATTGTAATTTATTCAAATTAGAGTCTAGTTCATAAAGAAGAGTAATACATCATTCCTATTTATTAGGAGGCTGACTGTTTTTATATAATTGTCAGCAATAAATAATTAAATATCTTAGAATCGAAAATATATCTAAACCGTTTATAGTTAACATCTGGATGCTATTTTTCTCTTATTCCTTCTATTTCTTCCTGCAACTCCTTTTGTTTTAAATTCTAAGATGAATCTTACGAAATTTAGGCACAAACATCTAAACTATAGTATTCTGAAACGCCACAGAACTCTCCATCTTCATACAACATACACTCATTGTTCTCATCAATAGAACTTAAGTCGCCAGTTCTGAAAACGGATCGGTAAATGAGAATGCTAACTTTCTAAGCTGCCTGTACGGCAGTACACCAATATTACGTCCCAAGTTGCGTTACCATCATTTTCTAAGCTGCCTGTGCGGCAGTACACAACCATCCCGCATGGAATTCAACCATGTCTACTTTCTAAGCTGCCTGTGCGGCAGTACACAAAGAATTGAATATACAGTTTGTACTGACACATTTCTAAGCTGCCTGTGCGGCAGTACACTTTCTGGTAAAATTGCTAAGCCATCATTTATATTTCTAAGCTGCCTGTGCGGCAGTACACTAAATTCAGCCAAGACTCTCTTAATGTGATCATTTCTAAGCTGCCTGTGCGGCAGTACACTAACAATATGAGAATGCCAGTATGCCGATTCATTTCTAAGCTGCCTGTGCGGCAGTACACGACAATGGTCGTGCTGTTTTGGAATGGCAAGGTTTCTAAGCTGCCTGTGCGGCAGTACACGGTAATAGTGATGCCTCTCATTACACGTTGCGTTTCTAAGCTGCCTGTGCGGCAGTACACTAACGGCGTGCTGAGTATTTCTGCCGATATTTTTTCTAAGCTGCCTGTGCGGCAGTACACACTTATACGCGTAACGGCGATAACGGTACACATTTCTAAGCTGCCTGTGCGGCAGTACACCGCCAGTCAAAGCAGCGGCCCAGACATAATTATTTCTAAGCTGCCTGTGCGGCAGTACACCAGAATATACAGAGCATACAGGTGCGGCTGTTTTTCTAAGCTGCCTGTGCGGCAGTACACTGATTGAGTGGGGATATTTATCGTTTTTAAAATTTCTAAGCTGCCTGTGCGGCAGTACACGCTGATTGTAGTCGTTTAGCTACTTCATTATGTTTCTAAGCTGCCTGTGCGGCAGTACACTGTTACATATTAACCCCAACCTACTGAATGTTGAAGAGTAATCATTATAAAAAATAAAAAACCCTTTTTTACGAGACAAATAATATTTACTTAAAAATCAATAAATTAAAGTTTACCTTTAAAAAAGGGTCAAAATTCCCTCCACCCAAGGGGAACAACCTCTCCTTCTGTTTCTGATTTAAAGGGTATTTTGTTCAGTCATCATGCTGCTCTCACTATGTAATTAAAGGCTATGTTGCGTGGGCGGTTCTCTGGTGCTACAGGAACAACTCTTGACGCGTCGAATCCAAAACCATATGCAGTGTATACAACATCTGAGGTAAAATGACCTACTGATTTAGAGCTACCATCTATAGCGACTCCAAAATTTGCACTACCATAAAAAACCCCTTTTGCTGCCTGCTCAAAACTATGTGTTATCGCCCCAGGAAATGAGCCCTGAATATTTCTAATAGCATCCCCCTGATGAGTTAAAACTCCGCGGCCATTATCAATACCTCGACCATCATCCCATCCGCGGATAAATTCGCCCCTTAAATCAGGTAATCTACCGTCAGGATAAGCTTCCGCCAACTTCGGATACTGTAATCGATTAAAAGCTGAACCATTACAAGTAAAATAACCGAACGGCGGATGAGGTAACGGCCACGGAATCGGAGAACCGACTGGGATTTCACTAGCTATTTTAATTCGATTATCTATCTCTTCGCGGGTATATTCACGTAATGAATTTATTACTTCCTGAACAAGCTTTTGTGTAACCGCCAATGTATCGCTATTGCCAATCACATTTGTAAGCTGGACAACACCTTTTTGAGTTAATGAAGCGCCGGGAATATCTGTTGTAATTTTTTGTTCTAACGCTTTATTTAATTGAGCTGTGAGTTTAGCTATATTTCCATCATCCAAAACATCATTGCCAGATCGTGCCGCAATAAAATCAGCCACGACAGATGATACCGTTGACGCTTGACGCAATACTTTATTTAACAAGTGAG
>NZ_JAZGJN010000171.1:0-9265 GCF_038085095.1 Photorhabdus sp. P32
TTGTCTTTGCTCTTCTCTTCAGTGACTCAGCAATGAAACGCTGTGAAAAACCCGCTTTTTTTAAACTGGAAATCTGGTATCTTTCTGTCTCGGTCAGTTGTGTATAGGCCATAGTGCATTTTCCTGTGGCGGGAAAGATGCCTACTATAGCAACTGACCGCCTTTCTGAAAAATTGCACTTATTAGTCGAATCCACCACTTTTTATTATAAATATTTTCATGGAAAAATAGATTTTCTTATGTAATAAGGGTATTTCTACTTAATAAAAGAGGGTGATTATGTATACTGGAATTGTGCAAGGAAAAGAAAAAGTATTATCTCTTGAGAAAAGAGAGGGATTTAGTACATTGACCGTCAGTAATAATAACCATTTCTTTGATGATGTTTCTGTGGGGGCCAGTGTTGCGATTAACGGTACATGCTTGACTGTCACCCAATTTAACAACGATATCGTCTGGTTTGATATATCAGATTTTACCGCTGATGTGACCACATTAAAGTTTTTAAATGTAGGGGATGAAGTTAATATCGAAAGATCACATCAAATGAATAAAGAAAATGGTGGTCATAGCTTATATGGACATATTGAAGGCGTAGCAAAAGTCGTTGATTTTATTAAAACGGGTGAAACTTATCGATTAGTGATTAGTATTCCTGGAGATAATATAAGATATTTTTTCCATAAAGGTTTTATTGGGCTGCATGGTTGTAGCTTAACAATCAATGGTATAAATGAAGATGATAAGACTATAGAATTAAATTTAATTCCAGAAACGTTAAGAATGACTAATCTGGGTAATATTAAAGTTGGTGATTTACTTAATTATGAAATAGATCAAACAACGAGAACAATTGTGGATACTATATCTAGATCGATTAATGCGAGTAGATCAATATGATAATTGAAAGAATGTAAATGAGTTGAGGTGTGAAGCGGTAAGTCACTTTACTTCCGCTTCCACAATTAATCCCAGGCCATTAAATGATAAAAGTCTGATTATTTTGATGTCCGTTTGTCATATATTCCATGATAAATAGTTAACTTGAATTTTGCTTAAGATAGTGAATTCTGAGTATATTTTATTGGAAAATTTTGTCCCAAAATTCACCTATGGTATCTATACTTGTACCGCTACCACTGTCCAGTTCATGGATTGCTGCCTGCGTTGTAGGATTAGGAACATGGTGTTCTTCTATCGCTCTAGTTAATACCAGACGGACAAAGCTAGATATATTCAAATTATTATCCTGGGCGAATTGTGCTACCGCATTTTTAAATTTTTCAGAAACACCAACTTCTAACATGGCCGTATTTATGTGACTCTCCATCTTTTACTATTTGTGTCCTTACTTAGGGCTATTGTGGACACAAATCAAGATAATCAGATCAATAAACAATGCCAGTGTCAGACGTTAGTTACATTAATTTTTCCTGCGCCCATTCAAGGCCACTCTGATATTCAGATGGCAACATGGGAATAAGTTTCTGCAATGTATTTTTTAATTCGTTTTTATCAAAGTGAGAGAGATTAAGGTGACCCACTTTACGTGCGGGGCGAACTTCTTTCTCATACCAATGTAAATGTACCAAGGGTAAACCGAGCCATTGTGTATTGATATCTGTACCAATCAAATTGATCATAACTGATGGCGCAGTGACTTCTGGTCGAGGCATGGGCAAATTCAGAATAGCACGCAAATGTAATTCAAATTGGCTGATAGATGCGCCGTTTTGAGTCCAATGACCACTGTTGTGAACGCGTGGCGCGAGTTCGTTGATCAGTAAATTATCACCGACAATAAAACATTCCATTGCCATCACGCCGACATATTTCAACTCGTGCATAATAGCTGACAACATACTCTCGGCCTGTTGTTGTAAATGGTAACGCTGTAAATGGCAATTTTCCTGAGGAGAAACAACACTGGCACGGAGAATGCCATCTTGATGCAAATTGTGCGCTAATGGGTAGAACACACAATCGCCACTCTTATTGCGGGCCCCTACCAGTGAAACTTCGCCAGAGAAAGGAATTGCTTGCTCGGCAATACATTCACCATAAATATCGGCGAGTAATTCTGTTTCATCTCCGGGGCGGATACGCCATTGCCCACGTCCATCGTAACCACCAACTCGGCGCTTAACGATAACGAAATTACCGAGCTCAGAGAATAATTGCGGCCATTGGTTGGTATCAGAGAGTAATTGCCACGGAGCGGTTGCCAGCCCGAGGCTGTCCATTAATTGTTTTTGTGGCAGACGATCGGCCAGACGGGGAAAAATATCCCGATTAGCGAAAGCCTTATGACGGGCAAGTTCTTGGGTAAGGGCTGTTTCCGGCCAGCGCTCAATTTCGGCGGTAATAACACTATTCTGATAAGGAACCGCTTCGGGTTCAGCATCCAGACCAACAGGATAAACTGTGATGCCTAAAGGTTCTCCTGCCTGACGTAACATGCGGCCGAGCTGACCATTGCCTAATACACAAACTGGCTTCATGCTTCCTCCCGTGGATCGGGATTATCGAGTACATCCTGAGTTTGTGTTTCACGCCAATGGCTGAGGCGTTGCAGCAAATCTTTATCATGACGAGCCAGAATCTGTGCGGCCAGTAAGGCTGCGTTTGCCGCGCCGGCTTTCCCAATCGCAAGCGTGCCGACAGGAATTCCTTTTGGCATCTGTACGATAGAGTAGAGGCTGTCTACGCCATTCAGTGCGGCGCTTTGTACGGGTACGCCGAGAACGGGCACCAGTGTTTTGGCAGCCAACATGCCGGGTAAATGGGCGGCGCCACCGGCACCAGCGATAATGACATCAAAACCGTTTTGTTCCGCTTGTTGGGCAAAACTAAAGAGTTTATCGGGCGTGCGATGGGCAGAAACAATTTCAACGTGGAAAGGTACATTAAGGGAAGTCAGGATATCCGCTGCATGTTGCATGGTAGCCCAGTCGCTTTTAGAACCCATAACGATGGCGATTTTGGCGTTGTGTTGAATTGTTCCTGCTGAATCAGGCCGGGCGGTCATAAATCAAATGCTCCTGTGTTTTAACGTCCACCAGAACGAAAATAGCGCTTTAAGGCCGCGAATCATATCATGCTCGTAGGCTAAGGAAAACGATTGCGTTACTTTATACTTGTATTGTGATATCTGAATGTAAGTGTTCTTGGTTGATCAGAATGGGAAAGAGATCAAATCGATTGATTTATCCGTTATTTTGAACATCGATCCCTGATGGTGCCATGCGCCAAGTACACCACGGTAAACGGTTTTATCATGCAGAAGAACTTCATGTACAAAAGGGCGGTGGGTATGTCCATGAATCATCCAGTCAGCTTGATACCGCTCAAAAGTATCAATAACAGCTTGCTGGTTTACATCCATAATGGCTTCGGATTTTCTGCTGTTGACCGATTGGCTATTTGCGCGCATTTTGACGGCAATTTTTTGACGGATAGACAGAGGTAATAGTAGAAACAGGCGTTGGACCCACGGGGTATGAACCCGCTTCCGATATCGTTGATAGCCTTCGTCGTCGGTACATAAGGTATCGCCGTGTAGAATAAGTACTTGCTTACCGTACAGTTCCAGTACTTTTTCCTGTGGGAGCAATATGATGCCACTCTCTTTAGCAAAGCTCGAACCGAGCAGAAAGTCACGGTTACCATGAATAAAGTAACAGGTAACACCTTGTTGTTGCGCAGTTTTTAATGCGCTAGCGATTTCACGGTGGAGAGGGTTGTCATCATCATCGCCAATCCAGTAATCGAACAGATCGCCGAGAATATAGAGGCTATCTGCCTGAATGGCATCTTCACGCAAGAAACGCAGAAAACCGGCAGTAATTGCCGGTTCATGTTCGCTGAGATGTAAATCTGCGATAAAAAGTGTACACATACGCGGTGAATTATTCGCTGACAGTCACTTTTTCGATGATAACATCTTCGAGTGGTACATCTTGGTGCATACCGCTGCGACCAGTAGAAACGCCTTTGATTTTATCAACAACATCCATACCTTCGATCACTTCGGCAAAGACGCAGTAACCCCAACCATCAGGGCGCTCAGAACGGAAGTTCAGGAAATCATTATCAACAACGTTAATGAAGAACTGCGCAGTTGCTGAGTGTGGATCGTTAGTACGGGCCATTGCCAAAGTACCACGGTTGTTTTTCAGACCGTTATTGGCTTCGTTTTTGATAGCTGCATCAGTCGGCTTTTGTTTCATACCAGGTTCAAATCCACCACCCTGAATCATGAAACCGTTAATAACACGGTGGAAAATAGTATTATCGTAGAAGCTATTGCGGCAGTAGTTCAAGAAATTCTCAACAGTTACAGGAGCTTTATCAGCGAAAGTATTAATTACTATATCGCCAAAATTGGTATGGAAAGTCACCATAATTGAAATCCTAATAATAGTTTTGATTAACCCGGTTAGGGCATTTGGACCAAGCGGCTTTTATATCACATCTACCATAATGAGTCAGTACATATTAATTTCAGTGAGCTATCTTGATTACCAACCTTGCAAAGCGCTTAATATCAGGTTTCAATATCCTATTGGACTATGCCATATCGAGCATTTATTGATGAGATAAGGACATAAATCCAGAATTATCAATTCGTTATTTTTAACACACGTACAGTGAATTTACGGAAAATCTCGATGCTAAAAATTTTCAATACCCTCAGCCGCCAGAAAGAAGAATTTAAGCCAATCCATCCAGGGAAAGTGGGGATGTACGTGTGTGGTATCACAATTTATGACCTGTGTCATATTGGTCACGGCAGAACCTTTGTTTCTTTTGATGTGGTTGCTCGTTATCTGCGTTATCTGGGATACGATTTAACTTATGTACGCAATGTGACCGATGTTGATGACAAAATTATCAAGCGGGCGGCGGAAAACCGTGAAAGTTGTGATGATCTGACTGGTCGTATGCTGGCGGAAATGTACAAAGATTTTGACGCGCTGAATATTTTACGTCCTGATCTGGAACCGCGTGCGACTCGTCATATTCCAGAAATTATTGAACTGACCGAATCGTTAATAGAACGTGGTTACGCCTATGTTGCAGATAATGGCGATGTCATGTTTTCCGTCGAAAGTGATCAGGATTACGGATTGCTTTCTCGTCAGGATCTCAGCCAGTTACAAGCAGGGGCGCGAGTGGAAGTGGCTGATGTTAAGCGTAACCCGATGGATTTCGTGTTGTGGAAAATGTCCAAGCCTGGGGAACCAAGCTGGGAATCGCCGTGGGGAGCGGGCCGTCCTGGTTGGCATATTGAATGTTCTGCCATGAACAGTAAACAGCTAGGTAATCATTTTGATATTCATGGTGGTGGTGCTGATCTGATGTTTCCGCATCATGAAAACGAAATTGCGCAATCTACGTGTGCCCATGATGGCCCGTATGTGAATTACTGGATGCATTCAGGGATGGTAATGGTAGATAAAGAGAAGATGTCCAAATCGCTGAACAACTTCTTTACTATCCGTGACGTATTGGAATATTACGATGCCGAGACAGTGCGCTATTTCTTGCTGTCAGGTCATTACCGCAGTCAACTTAACTATACAGAAGATAACCTAAAACAGGCTCGTACCGCGCTTGAACGATTTTATACTGCTCTGCGAGGTACAGAGGCTTCTGTACAGCCGGCCGGTGGTGAAGTATTTGAGGCGCGTTTTATTGAAGCAATGAATGATGATTTCAATACGCCGGAAGCTTATTCGGTACTATTTGATATGGCACGTGAAATCAACCGTATGAAAGCAGAAGATATTGACGCAGCGAATGGCTTAGCGGCTGAATTACGCAAATTGTCAGGTATTTTAGGTTTGTTGCAACAAGAGCCGGAACAATTCTTGCACCGTGGTGCTCAGGCTGATGGTGAAGAGATTGCTAAAGTTGAAGCACTGATTAAGCAGCGTAATGATGCCCGTAAAAATAAAGATTGGGCGCTGGCAGATTCTGCTCGTAATCAGTTAAATGAGATGGGTATTGACTTGGAAGATGGCCCGCAAGGGACAAGCTGGCGTCGTAAGTAAGCCTGATAGAGTACAACTGCCTTGATAATTAAGGCTTCCTTCTTGGGGAACCTCAGATTGATGACAAAGGTCTAGCCATCGGATATCAACAGAATCCCACTTTTTAAGTGGGATTTGCAGATTATTGACAAAGTGCTGGTTTTTTATCCGGCACTTTGTTTTAATGAAGTTCCGTTCACCAGACGGAGCTTGCCGCTATGTTAAGAACACCGCCTCCCCAAACTTTCCCGCCAGAAACCCTCTCGCTTGACGAGCTGGTCCCCAAAAACCATCCAGTAACGGCTCAATGCCGTTGCTGTCCGATAGTGAACAAAAAATCCTCAAGCATTACGACTTTTGAATAAGAATTCAACTAATAGTTAGTTATTTGATAAGTCATTCTCTTCTTCAAGTTGTTCAATTCCATCAAATCTAACTGAACGGAAAATAACTCTAGCTGTAGCTACTTGCATTTAAACATCGTCATACTTGCAATCCATCTCCTTATACTCACTTTAAGTGGCAATGAAATTATCGTCATGTATCCCTACCGTCTCATTTCAGTACCCCCTAAATGCCATCCTTAAACACCCTTAGATGTTTCATTTAGGTTATCTTTATTCCTATGGCCAGGCAAATTAATGATCTCAAATCGACGTTAACACGTCATGGTTATCGGTTGAAAAACATGGTCGAATAGTTTAATACCAAATCGGCTGAGACTCAGACACTGTTTAATAACCAACTAAAACCTTCCTGTGCTACATCTAATCGTGCTCTAATTTAAATAGGGTTATTGAGGTTATTTTTTATTGACAGTTGGAGTTATTGGGGTTATTTTAATTACCAAGTTAAACAGATGGAGTTGATTTGAGAAGTGCAGATTTAATCAAAGAAGTTGAGAAAAAAGGGTGGGTGCTGGTAAGAATCAACGGGAGCCATCATCATTTTAAGCACCCTGAACGTAATGACCTGTTGACAATTCCACATCCCAAGCAGGAAATCAAAGTGGGATTGCTCAGGAAAATACAGAAGCAAGTGGGGCTATAAGCCCCCTTATCTGCATCTGCACTAATCAAATTTTTCAAAATTATTGGAGGAGTATAACGTGTTATATCCCATTGCGATTGAAATTGGTGATGAGAACTGCGCTTATGGCGTGGTTGTGCCCGATATATCAGGTTGTTTCTCGGCGGGTGATTCAATGGAGGATGCAATAAAAAACTCCAAGGAAGCTATCACTGGGCATTTAGAGTTATTGGCCGAAATGAACCAATTACCCCCTGACTCAAAGCCATTGGATTACTGGATCAAAGATGAAGAATACGCAGGGTGGGCATGGGCTGTAATTGACATTGATGTTGAACCATATTTAGGTAAATCGACAAAATTCAACGTCACTCTACCTGATTTGTTATCAAAGAAAATCGATGATCAAGTTAAAGCAAGCCCAAACTTGTACAAGAATCGTAGCCACTTTTTGCAAGTGGCTGCTTTGCATGAATTGCAAAACGGTATTCAGTAATAATAATTATGATTGATCAGCCTCATATTTTTAAGGAGTTTTGTCAGCGGTCTGAGAATCCCACTTTTTAAGTGGGATTCTCAGCAATCTGGAGGATGCTAACGCCCCTTTTTATTGCACAAGGAACTTGACTTATTTGATATTTGTAACTACTGCTAGTTACCTTCTTGTGAAGAAGGACGAGTACATGAGCAAAGCGGAGAAACAGACTTTAAAAGAAGTGGGGTTGATATGAAATATTTAAAATATAAAGGTTATTTAGGTACAATTGAATTTGACCTGGAAAACAATACCCTTTTTGGTAAATTGGAATATATCCGCGATTTAGTGACTTATGAAGCAAAAACAATTGCAGAATTGGAAAATGAATTTAAAGTCTCAATTGATTTGTATTTGCAAGACTGCAAGGAATTAAATAAAAATCCTGATGTGCCATATAAAGGGGTTTTTAATGTTAGAGTTAATCCAGAATTGCATAGAAAAATTGCAGAACTAGCACTTGAAGAAGATGTGACGATTAATGCTTTCGTGAATCAAGCGCTAGAAAATGAAGTCAGTAAACATCATGTAGGGTCTTAATAGCTTCCGGATTAATGATAAAAGTCTATACCCAATGGATTTCAAGATGCATCGCGACGGCAAGGGAGCGAATCCCCGGGAGCATAGCAAACTATGTGACCGGGGTGAGTGAGTGCAGCCAACAAAGAGGCAACTTGAAAGATGACGGGTATAACCATTGGGCCAGGTCTTTGAATAGAGGCACTGGAAAATGGATACCTCGATATACTAAAAGACCCCACACTACAACAATACGATTGACATCAACAGAACCCCACTTTTTGAATGGGGTTCGTCAGCAATCTGGGGCTTCCTTTTAGGGAGACTGATCCTAATTACATTTCAGGTAGTTGCACACGAATATTAATGACTCTTCCGTCTGGAATATCGCAGGGTTCAGCATCGTTGTAATAAATGACTTCCCCTGTTGCAGTTACACTTCTTACGCGTTTATTTTGAGCAAATTCTGGAGCGTCTTTATTTTGACGATGGTAACATTCGATTGTTATATCGCCGCTGGCTGTGTCTACCGATTCACGAATCCAAATCAGATTTAACCCGTTGCTGTCCGCCGGGATGATAGTTCCACCGTGGATTCCCCACGCACCATCTTTGGCAAAACCGTTGCAGCCGCTGATACGATATTTCCCTGTATCTACGCGCTTAACAGTCACTCCCTCAGCTTCGCTGGTTAACTCGTAAGTTCCGTCTGGATGAATATCGACAACTGGGCTGGATACTCTGAGAATGCCGTTAGCATCGGAACGGGCGTTTTTATCTGTCCAAAGTCGGCTAACTTTTGTATTTCCACCTCCGTCATTTCCGTGGATGAAGCTGATGCCGGCATTGTCATAATGCGCGACAAATCCTGCCCATATGTCATGCATTCGTGTTATATAGCCGCCCGACCACGGATATCCAATGCCTCCATGATTCCCTGCAAATCTGAATGCATGACCACCCTGAGGCAATGATTTTATCCATGAGGTAAGATCACTGAGATTCGTTTGATCAATATACTTTGGTTGGATAAATTCAGATCCCTCGGATTTTGCATATGCCCCAATATCCGCCGCCGTTGGTTTATTTTTTGTTGTATAAATATTAGTCCAATCTTCCTCAAAACCATAATTATCACGGGCAGAGC